>JAFGTL010000566.1 GCA_016934125.1 Candidatus Hydrogenedentota bacterium | reverse complement strand
CGGGATCCATGGTGTGGCGTTTGGTGAGGGTGAAGGGGATCCCGTACTGGACGAGGTTGTTGCACGCGCTCATCTTGCCGCAGAACGAGTCGCGGCGGTGCTCGATGGACATCTTCTTGGGATCGTCCTCCCAAGCGTGGATCAGCACCGGCACGCCGAGGTCGGCCATCTTCAGCGTGTCGGCCACGCCCCGCTCGTCGCCGAAATTCGGAAGGGTCACGATCACCCCGTCGATGTCTTCCCGCTTCTCTCTGAAGAGGCCCGCGCATTTCTTGGCCTCTTCCCAGGTTTCCACGCATCCGAATTTGGTGTCCTTCTCGCCGAGCGACACCACGGAGCATCCGAGTTCCTTGAGCAGCCGCCGCATGTGGGCGCGCCCCTCCCGGGCAAGCGCATCCGGGAAGAAGCCCCGATTCCCCACAATCAGCCCGAAACAGGCCTTCCTCGTTTTCGTACTCATGGTTTCAGCCCCCACGGTTCGGATCCCAGACACCATTGACTGACACACGCCCTACGCCCACAGGCGCGGCGGTCATTGTAGCGTGGAGCCCCAAGGCGCCGCAAACTGCAACCCGCTCCGGCGGCCGGGCGGATGACTTCCCGTGTGCATATCGGGTAGAATCTAGAGCCCAGTAGGCGCAAACCGAGAGCGAAACGGATAGGAACCGGCATGTCAGCACAGCGGAAATTCGAGCGAACCCTCGTCACCGGGGCGTTGCCTTACGCCAACGGCCACATTCACCTCGGGCACATCGCGGGCGCCTACCTGCCCGCGGACGTCTATGTGCGTTACAAGCGCCTCATCGGCGAGCGCGTGCTGTTCGTGTGCGGCTCGGACGAATACGGCGTGCCCATCACGTTGACGGCCCTCAAGGAGGGGATCTCGCCGAACGAGGTGATCGATCGATACCATACGGCCAACGCGGACGCCTTCGCGGGGTTGGGCATCTCGTTCGACATCTACGGGCGCACGTCGTGGCCCCTCCACACCGAAACCACCCAGGCCTTCTTCAAGAACCTGTACGACGGCGGATACGTCGAGAAGCAGGAGATGGAGCTGTGGTACTCGGCCCAGTCGGATCGATTCCTGCCCGACCGGTATGTGAAGGGCACCTGTCCGAAGTGTGGATTCGACGAGGCCACGGGCGACGAGTGCGAGAGATGCGGCGCCCAGTATTCGGCCCACGATCTCGTCGATCCCCACGCCAATATTCCGGGCGATTCATCGACCCCCGAACTCCGGAAAACCGTCCACTGGTTTCTCCGGCTCCAGGACTTCACGGAGCGTCTGAAGCCGTGGCTCGACAGCCATCCCGAATGGCGCGCCAACGTGAAAGGCATCGCGTACGGATGGGTGAACGATCTGCGATCGCGGTGCATCACGCGCGATACCGACTGGGGCGTCCCGATCCCGCTGGACGATCCCGATGCCGCAGGCAAACGATTCTACGTGTGGTTCGACAACGCCATCGGCTACGTCACCAACACGCGGCGATGGGGCATCGACACGCGCGGCGACGAACAGGCCTGGGAGGAGTGGTGGAAGGACTCCGGCACGCGGCTGCTCCATTTCCTCGGCAAAGACAACGTGCCCTTCCATACCGTCATGTTCCCCGCCTACCTCATGGGGCAGGGCGACTACATCCTCCCCGACAACGTCATCGGCAACGAATACCTCAACATCATGAACCACGAGACGGGCAAGGAGGAGAAGGGCTCGAAGTCCAAGGGCAACATGATCAGCGTGCGCTGGCTGACCGCCCACTTCAGCACGGACGCCATTCGCTACTACCTGTGCGCCATCATGCCCGAAAGCCGGGACGCCGCCTTCGACTGGGATGAGTTCCTGAACCGCTACAACGGCGAGTTGTGCGACGTGGTCGGCAACTTCGTCCATCGATCGCTGACGATGACCGTCAAGAACTTCGACGGCCGCGTGCCAACCCCGGGGCCCCTGGATGAAGCGGATCAGGCCCTCCTGGATTCGCTGCCGCAGCAGCTCGATGAGGTGGCCGAGTCCCTCGAGAACTTCCGGTTCCGGCAGGCGCTCGAGCGTTTCATCGAGATCGGCCGCAAGGCCAACCAGTACTTCGACACCAAGCAGCCGTGGGTGACGCGGAAGACGGATCTCGAACGCACGGGAACCACGCTGTATTGCTGCTGCCAGGTGTGCCGGACGCTGTGCACGGCCATGGCGCCGTTCGTGCCGGAAGGCGCGGCGCGGCTCGCCGCCCTGCTCGGCGTGGCGCTGCCGGCCGGCGGCCCCGACGGCGGCGAAGACGGCTGGAACGCTGCCAAATCGGGCTTGCCGGCGGATTCGCCGCTCCAGAAGCCCGAGGTTCTGTTCCCCAAGCTCGACAAAGACGTCGTCGACGAGTTGGCCGAGGAGCACGCACGCGGCGAGGCCTTCTAGCGCCCGCGGGGCGTTCGGCTTACCGGGGCGGGCGTGCGAGGCGGTTCGGCTTCGTCCAGATGACGCGGGCGACGAAGGTGCACCCTTCCGCGCCCCGCTCGCGGGCAGGGCCCCACATCCCCTCGGACACCGTCACCCAGGACTCGCGCTCGTTGATGGGCGCCGCGCCGAAATTCCCCAAGGTTGCCCCCCGCTCGGGCACGAGCACGCGCTCGGTGTCGCGGATGACGCAGAGGGCCTCCGGATCGACTTGCGCCATGAACAGGGGCGCCCGGTGTCGCGCCACATGATCGTTGTCGGCGCCGCGGCGCGTGTAGACGAGGAACAGCCCGTCGCTGTGGGCCAACCAGTGCTGCTGCGTGTTGTAGCTGCCCAATTCGGCGCCGTCGTCAAACGTCCAGGGCCTGATGGGGGCGTAGTGGAGCCCGTCCGAACCCACCGCCACGTAACCCTTTACGTCGTTTCGAAGGGTTAAGTAGTAGTTCCCGCCGAACGCGACGAGGGACGGCTCACAGATGCCGCGCGCCACATTCAGCGCGATCTCGTCGCCGTGTTCGAGGTAACGGAGCGTGGTTCCGTCGAATGCACAGCGGAACACCGTGGTGACGAACGGGCCGCCGGATCCGTCGCCACAGTAGACGGGGAGCAGAATCGTGCCGTCGGGTTCGACGATCCACTGCGTGCATCCTGGGGTGACGAGATAGAACTTGCCCTCCCGGTGGGGCGCGTCCAGCATGCGCCACGAAGTCCATGAGTTGGCGGCGGGATCGTACACGGCGTAGGCGGCGTCATGGGAACGGGGCTCGTCCAGCAACTGGTGTCCGTCCCGGTAGCGCACCTTGACGCCGATGGCCAGCAGCTTGCCGGTAGGGGCGTGCCAACCGGGAGTGACGTCGCAGACCGACACCTTGACGGTATCCGATTCGTCCACCCAGTCCAGTTCAGGCGGCAGTGTCGGGCCCGACCACGAGACGCCGAGGTCGTCGGTGCGCATGTAGCTCAGCCCCGAGTAGTAGTCGGAGATGTGGAGGTGTTTCTGCAACGTCATGATCACGGCGGCCTGTCCATCCCGGCCCGCGCCCGGAATCGCGGCCACACGCGGATGGAACCAGAGGAATTCGCCGTCATCATGCTTGAGAACCGTATCCAGCCGCACCTCGAATCCCAGGGCATCGTCTTCCACAAGGCCACCCTCCCTGTCTGGTTCCTGGCCGGGCGCGGCCCAGCATAGAAAGCCGGCCGCCAAGAGGCCGATCAGGAACCCGCCCCCGCGTGTCCGTATCATCTGGCATCCCTCCGCAGTGTGCCGCGCGTCTGGCCCCGTCCCGGGCCGCGCACAGGATAGCGGAGCACCCGGGCCGGGCTCAACGCGGGCAAGTGGACTGGGATCCGCGTTTCTGGTATGAAAAGGCGGATTGGCGAACGAAAGGAAGAGGTATGACACCGCGCGAGAGGTTCATTGCCGCATTGGAGCGACGCCCGTTCACCGGCCGGGTGCCCCATTTCGAACTGGTGTTCTTCCTGACGATGGAGGCCTTCGGGCGGGTGCACCCGAGCCATCGCAACTACCACCAGTGGACGCAGATGTCGGAGGCGGAGCGCAACCTGCACCGCAACGACATCGCTGACACGTTCATCATGACGGCCCGGCGATACGAGCACGGCGCCATCTTCCTGCACCCCAATCCCGGCTCCGAGGACGAGACGCTGCGCCTGATCGAGCTCGTACGCGAGAAGTCGGGCGACGAGTTCTTCCTGATGTTGCACGGCGACGCGACGTACTCGATTCCCCACGGACGGGACATGGTGGAGCATACGGTGTGGTTGTACGAGCACATGGACGAGGCCAAGGACAAGGCGCAGCGCATGGTGGACGACATGCTCGAACGGGCCGCGCGGCTGGCCGCACTCG
>JAFGTL010000565.1 GCA_016934125.1 Candidatus Hydrogenedentota bacterium | reverse complement strand
TTCGTGGGCGGGGCAACAGCCAGCGCAGGGCAGGCGCGTACCTCAGTCTGAAGGGTGCCCCATCATGTTGACGAAAACGCAGAAGAGGTCCGTGTCGAGTTCGTCGCCCATCTCGTCTTTCATCAGTTTCAGGGCGGAAAAGGAACCGAGAGCGGCCTTGTAGGGGCGGCGGGTGGTGAGGGCGTCGAATATGTCGGCGATGGCGAGGATCCGGGTCTGGGGGGCGATCCCGTCCTTGCGGAGACCGTCGGGGTATCCGGAACCATTGAACTTCTCATGGTGGTGGCGAACCATGTCGAGGGAAACGGGCCCGACTCCGCCCTGTTCGAGGAGGATCTCGTGACCGTACGCGGGATGCTTCTTCATCTCAACGAACTGGGCGTCGGTGAGTTTGCCCTTGCAGTTGATGATGGCGGGGTCGATCAAGCTCTTGCCGATATCGTGGAGCAGGGCGCCGAGGCCGAAGTCCTGCAGTACCTGGTCGCGTGGCAGCGCGCGCTGGGCGAGGGCGAGGGAGTACACGAACACGTCGACACTATGGGTGTAAGTGTAGTAATCATAAGCGGTTACGCGCATGAGGTTGGAGAAGGCCCCTTCCTGCTCGTAGAGGAACTGGCAGGTATGCTTCACGACGGATTCGCTCCGGGGCACGACCTCTCCAGACCGCGGATCGTGAAGGACATCCGAGACAACGCCTACAAGGGAGGTGTAAAGAATGCCGGACTTTGTCGCGGGTTCAACGCGCTCGTCGGAAAGGATGGCGCCGAGGTTGCGCTCGACATAGCGGCGATAGGCCGCGTCCTGCGACTCGGGGATGTACACCTCATCGATGCCGCTGGCTTCAAGGCGGGCTTTGTCCTCTTCGGTGAATTCGAGGTTCTTCTCGCGGTAGAGCACGAAACGGCCAGGGCCTCCGGGCTTCAGATAGATGTCGAATTCGGCCACGGTGTCGAGTCGCAGGGAGTTGACGGGAATCGGATTGAAGGCTTCCTCGGAGGAGGCACCTTCCTTTGACAGGGCGTCATGGACTGGCTCGGCTGTGCGGTTGTAACTCACTTCGCTGCCTCTCACCATCCCCGATGCTCAAGAGCCCATCCGAAACGAGGTGTACCCTCGAGCGGCGTGTCCCACCTCATCCCGAGTATAACACCGGCGCGACTTCGCGTCTTCCCCCGGCCGGGCACAAGCAACGGGTTGCCGGCCCGGAACTGGCTTCCCACTGTATCACGATGACTGGAATGTTGCAATGGGATTTCTGCGGGCGGCTCGACTGGTGTGCCGGGGATCGAGCGGGAAAACGCCGGCGGTAGAAAACCGTGGGGACAAGGGGTATGATTGGGGAACAGGCGCGGCCTGAATTGCGGGAGAGCCGGGGCGTTCGGCGCCGGGACGAGGCCGGGAACCGACGCGGGCTGTCGCGTCCGCGCTATTGCGCTGGAGCACAATCGGGAGGTCAAGGAAAATGGTACTGCTCACATCGGCAGGAATCGTGTGCGTATTGGTGCCGGCGTTGACATGTGGGGCGGCTGCCGCGGCCCCGAGTTCCGAAGTGAACGTGCCGATGCGGGCGATCACGCAGGGCCCGAAGGCGCACTGGTTCGGATACTACGACAAGCACGAGTTCGATGTCACGGGGCGCTACGTGCTGGGCATGGAACTGGAGTTCGAGGGACGGGCACCGACGGCCGACGACACGATCCGTCTGGGGATGGTGGATCTGGAGGACGGGGACAAGTGGATCGAGTTTGGGGTAACCCACGCGTGGTGCTGGCAGCAGGGATGCATGTTGCAGTGGTTGCCGGGCGCGGACACGAAGGTGATCTACAACGATCGGCAGGACGGGCGGTTCGTGTCGGTGATTCAGGACGTGTTCACGGGCGAAAAGCGGGTGCTGCCGAAGCCGGTGTACAGCGTGAGCCCGAAGGGGGACGTGGCGGTCGGGACGAATTTCGCGCGGATCAATGAGACGCGTCCGGGGTATGGATACGAGGGGGTGGCCGATCCGTATCAGGCGGACATTCACCCGGCCGAGGACGGGCTGTACGTGATGGATCTGGCGACGGGCGAGTCGCGGACGTTGTTCTCATATCAGCAGATCGCCGAGTTCTCACCCGCGAAGGACACCGGGGGCAAGCACTGGTTCAACCACCTGCTGTTCAACACCGACGGGGCGCGCTTCATCTTCCTGCACCGCTGGAAACGGGACGCGACGGCGGAAGCCTGGCACACGCGGATGATGACGGCGGCGCCGGATGGGAGCGGGTTGAAGTGTGTGGCCGATCACGAGATGGTGTCGCACTTCATCTGGCGGAATCCGGAACAGATCCTGGCGTGGTCCCGGGAGCCGGAACCCGGGGATCGGTTCGTGCTGTACGACGATCGGACGGGCGACAAGGAGATTATCGGAGACGGGGTGCTCACCCACGATGGCCACTGCACATACTCACCGGACGGGGAATGGGTGTTGACGGATGGGTATCCGGACAAGAACCGGCTGCAGCCGCTGATGCTGTTCCGGCCATCCGACGGAAAGCTGATCGAGCTGGGCCGGTTCTACCTGCCGCCGGAGAACAAAGGGCAACTCCGGTGCGATCTGCATCCGCGGTGGGATCGAGCGGGCGAGCGGATCACCATCGACTCGATGCATGAGGGCAACCAGCGGCAGATCTACCTGCTGGAGGTAGGCGAAGTCATGCGGGCCGCCAAGTAGGGCAGGAGGCCGACTCTTACTGCCCACTATGGGCCTGTTCGCAGGGATGCCATTGCGCGAGGAGTGCGCCGGCGTCCGCCATGCTACAATGCAGTCGGCAGAAACAGGGCGCCCGGAGGTAGGGGATGAAGGACTCGGAAGCCCACAAGGTGTCTGACGGCGACGATCGGGAAGCGCTCGAGGCCCAGATCAAGAAGCTCAAGCGCGAGCGAACCCGGAGCGGCGACGCCCAGGCCCTCCTGGCGAGAAGTCAGGAGGCGGAGCGGCGGTTCACCGAACAGGTGTCGGCGTTGGTGGAGATCGCCACCGAACTCGCGATGACGGAGTCGATGGACGAGTTGTGCCGGCGCGCCGTGGAGTTGGGCCAGAGCAGGCTGGGGTTTGATCGGCTGGGACTCTGGTTCCGCGGGGACGAACCGGACGTGGTGGTGGGATCGTTCGGCGTGGACAGGCACGGCCACCTGTGCGATGAGCGGGGCATTCGGACGCGGGTGAATCCGGAGGATCCGGACGGGCGGGTGTTGTTGAGCCGGGAGCCCTTTGTCCTCGTAGGCGAGGGGCCCGTCGTCGATTCGCTCGGTGAGACGGTGGGCCACGGCTCGCAGATCTTCGCGGCCCTGTGGGACGGTGAGCGGGTGATCGGGCACGTGAGCGCGGACAATCAGGTACGTTACAGGCCGCTGCTTCGCCAGCAGTGCGAACTGCTGCGCCTGTTCGGCACGACGGTGGGAAGCCTGTGCACGCAGAAGCGGATCAAGGCGGAGCGCGAGAAGCTGATCGAGGAGTTGCAGGACGCGCTGGCGAAGATCAAGACGCTGCGGGGCCTGCTGCCGATCTGCTCGAACTGCAAGAAGATCCGAGACGACAAGGGGTACTGGCAGGCCATCGAGGTGTATATCCACGACCACTCGGACGCGGATTTCAGCCACAGTCTGTGTCCGGAGTGTGCCAGGAAGTTGTATCCGGAACTGGCGGACGAAGAGGAAGGCGAACCGGCGCCGTAGTCGTTCCGGCAGAGCAATCCACACGTCATCCTATCTGGCCGGTATTCCAGAGCGATCGCATGGCGCGCAGCCGCCCTGTGTATGCGCGAGATCCAGCGCCCGCACAGGGGTGCCTGCCCCAACAGGAGGTCCTATCACATTGCGAAACACAGCGTATCCGTGGGCCGTGCTGGGTTGTGTGCTGTTGAGCTCAGCATGCAGCGCCGAACAGGGCCGGGAAGAGTTGGCCTTCGAGACCCATGACGGCGGCATCTTCACCATCCAGAAGCCCAAGGGATGGGAACTGATCACGGCCGGGGCCGGGCCGACGTTGTCGTTCCTGGCGCGCGATCCACGTACACCGGCGCGGCAGGTGTTCTTTTTCGGCCAGGTAGGGCCCTTCTACCTGAGCGAGCAGCAGCGGCAGATCGATCAGCAATACATGAACATGGCCGGGTTTCCGGTGGCCTACGCGGATGCCCCCACGGTGGATCCGCTGACCCCGAGCACGTTCGTGGCCCGGTTCAATGCCGTCGCACAGATGCAGTCCGCGCAGCAATTCATGCCGCAGTGTCCGCGCCTGGAGAACCTGCAGGTGGTGTCGGCGACGCCGGAGCGCAATGTGTTGCAGCAGATGATCCCGGGCAGCGTGTCGGAGGTGGTGCGCGCGGTGTTCACGCGGGACGGCGCGCTGGCGGAGGGCATGTTCTCGGCCACGGTGTTCCCGTTCATGCCGTTCACGGGCAGCGTGGGCGGGGGCACGGGCGCGGCGTTGTGTTTCTGCGGGATCACGGCGCCGAAGGAGGAATTCGACGGACTCCACGACGATCTATTGAAGTGCCTGAGGAGTTTCACGATCAGCGAGGCCTATGCGAGGCAGTGGATCGCCCAGAGCCAGGGGCAAGGGCCGGATCCGACGAGCATCTCGAAGACCCTGAGCGACACGTCGGACATGATCATGGAGGGATGGGAGAATCGGAGCCGGACGGAGGATGTGCTGGCGGAGCGGCGGAGCGACACGATTCTGGGCCGGGAGCGGCTGCACGATCCGGGGAGCGGCCAGGTGTACTGGGTGCCGAACGGGTTCTATGAGGACTACGACCGGAACCGCGAGCGCTTCGACATGCGCGATCTTCAGTTGGTGCCGGAGGCCGATCACGATGCATGGATGAGCGTGCCGATGGCGGGCGAGGGCAGCATCCACTGACTCGGGGCAGCCACAAGGGATGGAGGCGGATGAGTAGTCTGATGGCGTTCATGGTGGGGGCCGGTGCTATGGCTGGCGCGGTGTCCGGGATCCCCGTGGAGGAGGCGATGGCGGAGTACTACGTGGCGGAGCCGGCCGATGCGCCGTTCGCCGCCTACACGGGCAAGGAGGCCGAGGCCATCCTGATCGGGGAGGCGCGGAAGCGGGCGTTCCGCTGCAACTACGTCCAGTTGTCGGTGAACTACGGGGACGCCGTCGACTTCCAGTTGCGCCAGGAATTGGTGGTCGTGTGCCCGCAGACGCTCGAGTTCCTCTACTCCGGATTCACGCCGCTGGAGACGCGGTACGTGAAGGGCTCGCGGCCGGCGCTCGAGAAGGTGGCCGCCGAGGCCACGGCCGGTTGCTCGACGGCGCGGGAGAAGGCGCTTGCGTTGATGCGCTATTGCCGGGACTTGTACGACGAGAAGTGGTATACGGGGGCGTTCGGTGAGTACGTATACGGGGGCACCGAGGAGGAACTCATCGAGAAGGGCGAGATTCTGTGCGAGTGCCTGGGCCGGCTCCACGTGGCGCTGTGCGAGGTGAGCGGCATTCCGGGGCGGCTCGTGATGCACGTGGTAGGCGGCCACATCTGCTCGGAGGTGCACGTGGATGGCGGATGGGCCTACATGGATCCGCGGTGCGGCATGTACTTCGTGAAGGCGGACGGCACGCTCGCGTCGCTGCGGGACCTCCTGAACGACCCCGGGCTGGTGCGCGCCCAGCCGGACGAGGTGAAGGCGGATGTGGGGCCGTGGTGGACGTGGGAGGAACGGGCGTGGAAGTGCGAACACAAGTACTTCCGGCTGGAAGAGGTGAACGGGTTCGAGAACT
>JAFGTL010000037.1 GCA_016934125.1 Candidatus Hydrogenedentota bacterium | reverse complement strand
TATCACGGCCCTCTATCTCCTGTCCGGGCCGCAGGATAGTGTCGTGTCTTCACAGGGCACCCGGCGCCCCTTCCTGGCGCGTCCGGGCACTATGCGCGAGAATGCCGCGCCGATCGTGTCCGATCGCGAGATGGACGTTCCGGTGGCGGCGGACGCGGGATCCGCCGGGGGCGCCCCGGAACCGGCCGGCGAGGAGGGGGCCGCGGTTCCCCCGGAGGGCGAGGCACCTGCCCCGTTGTCCGAGGAGCAGCGAATCGAGCGGGTGGCGATGAGCGCGGTGAGCCCCGCGCAAGGGATTCTGCAGATTGAGCAGTATCTGGCGGGCCTCGAGGCGGCCGCGGAGGCCTCGCGCCTGTACAGCACCATGGCGCTTCTGCGTCTCCAATGCGATCCGCCGGCCACCGACGAAGCGCTCGCCGCCTTGGCCGTCGCCGGCGAGTTGGCGGGGACGGCCGAGGATCGCCACTATGCGGCCTTGATTCAGGCCAACGCGCTTCATATGCGCGGGGATCTCGAGGGGGCCTGCGTTTACATCCGCGCCCTACTCGAAGATGACGACGCGGTCACCGTGCCGGGGTTGCAGTTGCAGATGAAGCTCGGCCACCTCGAGATGGAGGCGGGCAGAACCGGCCCCGCCGAAGAGGCCTACGAGGGGGTGGCGGCCCGGGCGCTGTCGGCCGCCGAGAGCCTTGGCGCGGAGGGGTTGGCCGTCTACCGGCAGGCGTGCATCCAATTGGCCCGCGTGTATCGGAGCACCGGCAGAACCAAGGAAGCCGAGGCCCTCGCGCGCGAGATGCGGAGTCGAATGGACGCCGGGCGCTGACGGTCCTGGCCGCGGCCGTCAGGGCGTGGGGGCGGGCGCGCGGGCCCCGGCATACAGCACATACAGTGCCCGTGCCCCGCGCAGGCCGACGCTGGTGCGTCCCTGGCCGCGCAAGTCCGCCTTGAACTCGAGGCGGAGGATTGGCTCCGGAAAGACATGCACTTCGTCCGGCTTCGTGCCGAACCCGTCCCGGTGAAGCCAGATCGCGAACCGATCCGGCGCCGGGCTGAATCCGCAGTCCGTGCAACCGTCCCCGTCGAAGTCGCGTAACACGCAGTTTCGCAATGGGGTTCCCGACTCCATCAGCACGAACCAGCGCGCCGGCACTTCGGAAGTCAACGACGCGCCCGGGGCGGGATCGTAACGCCCCTTCTCGGGCGAGAACGCACGAACGGACAACTGCACCGGCCACGTGCCCGACATCACGGTTCGTGCGAGGGCATCCACCGACAACCCCGGCACCGGGGCAGTCCACAGCAGCAGATCGACGGCTCCGTCCCCGTTGAAATCGGGCAGGTCGTCCGGCGGGAGCACAATCGCGCCCGGATACCGCCGCACCGGGCTGAGGCGCACCATGCCGCCGGGCTCCTCGATGAGTTCCCGTATGCAGATCAGCGTGTCCTGGCCGAGCGCGTAGAGCACGCGCGCGCCCCCTTCAGTTCCCGGGCGCAGGGGGAACCAGGGCCACATGGCCGGATCAACCGCCGCGGCGTCGCGCAACTGGGACGGCGTACCGCGGCGGCCCTCGCTGGCGTCCGGGGCCCGAGAGAGCAGCGGCTCCGGCAGGCCGGCCTCGAGATGGATCGCGCAGTCCACCAGCATCTCGATGGCGCCGGGCGGTGCGGCCTGCGGGGGCCGGACAGAGCAGGTCGTGAACCGGGCTTCCTGGGCGGCCTGGAGGCCGCCCTCCTGCATGGCGGCGTAGGCGTACGCCGCTTCGAGAGCCCCGTCGGTTCCGCGGAGTTCCAGGGCCGTTGCCGTGGGGAGAGCCAACACCGTCTTCCCCTCGAGCGTCACAACCAACACATGGGGATAGGGCGCGTCCCCGGGGCCCGCAAAGGGCGTCTCAAGCCGGAACAGCTCCTGGGGTTCCCCGGGCGGATCCGCCCCGATGGGCAGGGCGTACCGCATGACGCGGTCGCCGCATACCGCGATGATCTCGGGCCGGCCGTCAGCATCCACGTCGGCGATGTCGAATGCGCCGGCGTCTTCCGCGAGCGTGATCTCCCCCGGATCCCGGTTGCGACGTCCCGTGAGGCAGAAGGTAAGTCGGCCGCCCTGGAGCACGAACACGTCGGCCGCGCCGTCCGGATCCGCTTGGGCGAGGAACACCCGGCCAGCGTCTTCTTGGAGCGGAATGGCCTGCATGTCGAACACGGCGGCTGCCGTGAGCGAGGCGAGTATGGCGGCCAGGGCAGTCACGAGCCTGCATCCCGTACGAGAAAGACGCGTGTCCGCTGCCCGCCGCCATCGGGCGAGAGCGCCCGTCCGGCCGGATCGGCCCAGCGAACCACGATGTCGCTTCGGCCGTCACCGTCGATGTCGGCTACCGAAAAGCGCCACTCGTCCCGGATCTGGAGCGTGGCCGTCGGGCGCCTCGGAAACCCGGACTCGGTGGTCAGGAATAGCGCGAGGCGATCGGGCCGATCCTGGATCACCGCATCCCGCCGGCCGTCACCGTTGAAGTCGCCCGTGATATCCACCAGTTCCCCCGACTTGTATCGCGTGAGCATGGGCGCGTCTTCGATGGGCGGCCGATCCAGCCGGATCAGGAACCGGCTCCGCACGTCGGGCGCGCTCGAGAACGCCCCGGTTTCGTCCTGATACCACACTTCGACCTCGTGCTCGATGCTCCGGCGCGCACTCAACCGCGTCAGGGATTCTCGCACGCCCTCGTCGAACAGCCGCGTCGGCTCGGTTACCATGTCCAGATCGCCGTCGCCGTCGAAGTCCACAAAACAGCATTGCGGCCCGAATGACTGCGTCCGAACGGCCCGGTAGGTGGCGCCCCCGTCGGTGGACGCCACGGTTCGATAGACCGGCACGGGCAGAACCGACGACGCGGCCGTCTTCCCGTCTGCCCCGGCATAGTCGATAATGCCGTCCCCGTTCAGGCGGCAGGGCTCGACGCAGTCCGGCATGGGCGCGGTCTCGTGCACGTCGGCCTCACCGCCCACCACCGCATACCCGTTCGCGGGATCCAGCCGGTAACTCGTCACGCGGAACCGCACTTCCCCCTCGCCGAGGTACTCGGACGCCACCGTATGCACCTGCGCGCCCTCGATGAAGAACCGGCATCCCATCACGCACGATGGGAACGCCACGGCCCGGCCGGCCGGCGGCCACAGCCGCTGCGGCGTGTACGAGAACCGGAACGGCGGTAGAACGGGGAGGCACGCCCTTTCGGCGTAGAAGTCGCCCTCCCGCGCGAAGACGTGGATGCCTCGCGGCGAGGACGCGACGATCTCCGGCTGGCCATCGCCGTCCATGTCGTGGAGGAAGTCGCGGAACCGCAGGCCCCGCTCGGCGGCCGCGGGCAGTTGGCCGGCTTCCTCGACCGCCTCCGGCACGGGCCAGGCGATGTCCTGCTTGAGGGCGTGCGCCCAGTCCCCGGCCGCGGCGTCCCATTGGAGCATGACGAGGCGATCGCCCAGTTGGAGAGCCACCTGCCGCTCCCAGACATCGCACCACGGCCGCTCGTTCGCGTACGGAATGGCCACCCGGTTTCCGCGGCGGAAGGCGTGATCGCGCTGGAACATGACGAACTGCGGCAGGACGAGGTCGACGGCGCCGTCGCCGTCCAGGTCGGCGCGCCGGAACTGGCCCGACACGGTGCCCGTTCGCGGGTTGGGCGGGCCGACTTCGAGCCCGGCGATGTCCTGCTCGAGAAACGTCGTCGCGCCGACGAGCAGCACCAGGAATGCGGGCGTCATACCTGGAGATTCCGCCGGTTCAGGGCGGCCGTGGCCACGCATGAGAACAGGATCAGCGCAGCCAGGGACGTGCCCAGGCAATAGTAGCCCATGGGCAGCCAAGGCGTTGAGAACCCGTTGCACCGATCGGCAAACGTCTGCCACGGGGCCTCGAGATACGTGGAGAACAGAAAGGGGGCCACCCGGAGCGGGTACTTCACGAAATCCACCAGCACCCACACGCCGACGGTGGCGATCACGGCGGCGCCGGTGCTTCGGGTGAGGGTGGACGCCATGACGGCATAGGCGACGGCTGCGAACTGCGGAATCAGGGCCAGGGCCGCCCCGATAAGGTACGCGCGCAGCATCTGCCCGGCCGTGTACATCACTTCGCCGCCGAACCCCACGCCGACGAGTTCGCCCCGCGTGAGCGCGACAACCCAGGATGTCCCAGCCGCGCACAGGGTGAGCACCAGGGCGTAGGTCATTCCGTGCAGCAGCTTCGCCGCAAGAAACTCGCGTCGCAGGAGGGGCCGCACGAGCAACAGCCGGATCGAGCCCGAGCCGAGTTCGGACGAGACGAGTCCGGCGCAGTAGGTGAGGAGAAGGAGCCAGCCGAGCAGATTGAGGGCGAGGGGGGTGGCTTTGGCCACGAATTCATAGTCGCTGCGTCCGTCTTGTTGAACGGGATGAACGAGAAGGGTGCACAGCACCGCCAGGATCACCAGGGCGGGGCCCACATAGGTGGACTTGGCCCGGATGGCCTTGGCCAATTCCAGCGTGTACGCGATCCACACCCGCCGTATCATGAGTTCAACACCTTGAGGAAGTAGTCCTGAAGGCTCCGGCGCCGGGGAATCACCCCTGAGATCCGGTATCCGGCGCCTACCAGGAACGTGGTGAGTTGATGCACCGAACCGTCCCCCAGCCTCACCGTCAACCGCCCGGCCTGCGCCTGCACCGACTCGACCCACGGCTCGCCGGCGAGCCGTTTTGCGGCCGCTTCGGCCGCGTCGATGAGCACGTCTACGTGGCTCTGATCATACGAGAGGAGCGGCCCCGTGGCCTCGCAGGCCACCAGGCGGCCCCGGTTCAGAATCGCAATCCGATCGCACAGCACCTCGACCTCGTGGAGCATGTGGCTCGCCACCACCACCGTGACGTGCGCCTCGTCAGCCAGAAACCGGAGGATCTGGAGTACCTCCTGGGCCGATTCCACGTCCAGGGCGCTCGTGGGCTCGTCCAACACCAGCAGTTCCGGTTCCGACAGGAGGGCCTGGGCGAGTCCGAGCCGCTGGCGCATGCCGTGCGAGAAGGTCTTCACCTTCCTGTCGGCCGCATCGAGCAGTCCGACGCGGTCGAGCGTCCGATCCACCGTGACATCGCGGCCCGTCAACCGCGCGAGGAGCAGCAGGTTGTCCCGGGCAGACAGGTGGTCGTAGAAGGCCGGCCGCTCCATAAGCACGCCCATCCGGGGCGCCACTTCGAGGAACTGCCTGCGCAAGTCCTTGCCGAACACCGTCACCGAGCCCGAGGTCGGCGGCACCAGGCCGGTCAGCATGCAGAGCGTCGTGCTCTTGCCGGCCCCGTTGGGCCCGAGCAGGCCGAACACCTCGCCCGCCTCGATCTTCACCGAAAGGCCCCCGACGGCCACCACGGCCCCATAGCATTTCGTCAGATTCGAGGTTTGAATGCAGATCGCCATGGCATGATGGTAACACAATCCCCGATGCCGTTCCGAGTCCGGCCCGGCCCGTCCATCGCGGCGGTCACGCGCTTCGCGCGGGGCGGATGTCCTTGAGAACCAGTTGAATCGTGGTCTCGCCGCGCCAGGTGTTGAATTGGGGGGAGAACGCCACGTCGACGGTGCCCGCGTGCTCGAGTTCGGCGAGTCGATCCCCCATGTGGAAGCCGATGGCGGCCATGATCTTCGCCCCGTCCTTGAGTGTCGCCCTGAGGTGGCCGCCGCGCAGTTCCCGGCAGGAGCCCGGCACGACAGCGGCCCCGAACGTACACAACACGGGTGCTTCGTTACCGAAGCCGAACGGACGCAGCAGATCCATGCCCGAGATCAGGCGGCCGTCTACCTCGGTGAACGCGACTTGGGCGTCGATGTCGAGGCGCCGCCGCAACTCGCCTTCCGGAAGGTGTTTGCGCGCCTCCGCCTCGAAGGCTTCCCGAAATGCCCCTACCTTGGCGCTGTCGATCGTCAGCCCGGCAGCGTTGGCGTGTCCGCCCACCTTCACCAGGTGCTCCCTGCATTCGAACAGGGCGTGGGTGATGTCGAATCCGTCGACGCTGCGCGCCGAGCCGCGCCCGCAGCCGTCGTCATCGACAGCGATGAGCACCGTCGGGCGGTAGTAGACGGATTGGAGGCGCGACGCGACGATGCCGACCACGCCCGGATGCCATGCGCGGCAGGCCAGCACCACCGTGCGCTGGTCGGGGTGGAAGGCTGTGGCCTGGCCCGCCGGCCCGCTTAGTGCCTGCAGGGCCTGCCGGTAGATGGTGTTCTCGACCTCGCGGCGTTGCTGGTTCGCTTCGTCCAGTGCACGCGCCAGGCGCGTCGCCTCGTCCGGATCGTCCGTGAGCAGGAGTTCGAGGCCCGTGCGGGCCCCGTCTCCCATGCGGCCCCCCGCGTTGATGCGCGGCGCAAGCTGAAACGCGATATGCTCCGCGGTCAGTTCATCCATGCGCGTGCCTGCGGTTTCGCCCAACTTCACGAGGCCCACCAGCGGCCTCTCGCTGATCTGCGCGATCCCCGCCGCCACCAAGTCCCGGTTCTCGCCGCACAACGGCACAATATCGGCCACCGTGCCCAGCGCGGCGAGGTCGATGTCGGCCGCCTCGCCGGTGAGTGCCCAGGCCAGCTTGAACGCCACCGCTGCGCCGCAGGCGTCCGCGCTGGGATGGGAGGGATCCTGCCGCTTCGGGTTGATGAACGCGAATACGTCGGGAGGGTTGTCCTTGATCTGGTGGTGATCGGTGACGATGACGTCGATGCCGAGGGCGCGCGCTACGGCGCACGACTCGTGGGCCGTCGTGCCGTTATCCACGGTGATAATGAGCCCGACGCCCTGCTCGTGGGCCTCGCGCACATGCTTCGGGTTGAGCCCATAGCCCTCTTCGAGGCGGTTCGGCATCCCCGCGCGGCACGGTGTGAGGCCGAACCGGCGCAACGCCCGCAGGAGTAGTGCCGTGCCGGCGATGCCGTCCACGTCGTAGTCGCCGAACACCAGCACCCGCTCGCCGTCGTCGCGCGCCCTGCGGATCCGCTCCACGGCCCGATCCATGTCGGCCAGCGAATCCGGCGGGCCCACGTATTCGAGGCCGGGGCTGAGGAAGCGCCGGGCCCGCTCGACGGAATCGATCCCGCGATGGATCAGGAGATGGGCCACCACCCGCGGCACCTCGAGCGTCCGGGCGAGCGCCTCGGTTTGCGGCCGATCTTCCTGGGCCACATGCCACTCGTATTCGGCACAGGACGGTGCGCGGCCCCTCATTGCGCCCTCCGGGCCAGCTCGACGATCGCCGCCACCACCTCGTCTTGCGTCATCGACGTCGTATCGATCAGCACGGCATCCTCGGCGCGGCGCAAGGGCGACACGGCCCGCGTCTTGCTCTTCTCGTCGCGTTCATGGATCTCGGCGCGCAACGCATCGGGCGACACCGTCTTTCCCTTCCCGGCCATCTCCGCCGCACGACGCCGGGCCCGTTCGTCCAGCGATGCGTCCAAGTACACTTTGCATTTGGCCTGAGGAAACACCACCGTCCCGATATCGCGGCCTTCGGCCACGGTAGGCTGCCGTGCGCCGAACGCCCGCTGCAATGCCACCAGGTGCGCGCGCACATCAGGATTCTGATCGAGCTTGAAGATGCAGCGCGTCACCTCCGGCGAGCGAATGGCCTCGGTGACGTCCCGATCGCCCACGAACACCCGCGCCCGGCCGTCGTGTTCCTCCATTCGCAGCGGCAGCGCACGCGTCGCCGCCGCCACCGCCGCTGGATCGTCGAGATCGACGCCTTGCTCCATGGCCCACCACGTGGCCGCGCGATACATGGCGCCCGTGTCGAGAAACGCATAGCCGAGCGCCGCGGCCACCCGCTTGGCCGTGGTGCTCTTGCCCGCCCCGGCCGGCCCATCGATGGCGATGATGTCGGTGTGGTCCGTCATGGCGTCTCCCGCGGTTGTGTGGTGGCGTTGCCCCGGATAGGGCGAGGCGGATCAGGCCTCCCGCCGCACGGAATTCAGGCCCCGTACGAAGGTTCCCACGCTTTCGGACAGGCCGGACGTTCTGACCACGGTGCCCGGCGGCGGATTCTCCTCGCCCAGCAGGAACGGATCGGAGTAGATCCGCACGCCATCCTCGAACAGGCCCGTGGCCCGGGCCGGCGACGATTGGCTCTCCCCCTGTTCCTCGATGATGATGTGGTAGTCTCTGCGCAGCGGCTCGCAGACCCCCGTCAACTCCTCGCGAAGCTCGGCCGCCCGGGCGCGGTAGATCTTTGAGCGTTCCAGGCGGCTGTTCAGCGTGCGCAGCGTCACCCGCATGAAGCCCGATCGAACGCGTTTGCTGAGGGGGTCATCCGGCGGCCGATCGCGTAGCGCGGCCAACGCGCGCTGCAGCCCGCGGATCTTGCTCCGTGGCCCGCCCCCTTTCTCGTCACCGTTGGGCAACGTCACCCCGGCCCCGATTTCTCCCAGCCATCGCTCCACCGCTTCAATCAACTCCTGGCGTTCCTGGGTGCGTTCCGCCTCCCGTTCGCGAACCCGCATCAGCAGTGCGAGAGTGGCCCGTCTGTCCGAGCGGGCCGCCACCCATTTCGCCCGCATCTCTGCCAACTCCGCCAGCTCTTCCTGCAGATCCCTGTCCACGCTGTCTGCGCTGGACAGCGCGCGCAACTCCGCCTCGAAGTCGCCATCCGCCGCGCCCGCGTCGCGTCCCGAGTCGGCCGCCTCGGCTGTGTGCGAAAGCAGTTGCTCTTCCGCGGCCAGGCCCAGCGAATGGAGTCCCCTCGTGATGCGATCCAGCGCCGCGATGCGGTTCTCGGCCTTCTGGACACGATCCGCAAAGGCCCGATCGACCTCGCCTTGGGCGAGAAACAAGACGCCGCTCCCGGCGCAGTGTTCCGCCTCGCGCTCCGCCCACTGGATCATGTCGTTCAACTCGTCCAGCGAACGCCGGATGCGCACGGCCTTCGCCAGGAGCCGCGAGGCCTCCTCATCGGGCGTCTCGCCATAGTCGCGGCAACTGAGCTCACGCCGGA
The DNA here is from genome assembly GCA_016934125.1 of Candidatus Hydrogenedentota bacterium. Lineage (GTDB taxonomy): Bacteria > Hydrogenedentota > Hydrogenedentia > Hydrogenedentales > SLHB01 > JAFGTL01. Next base: position 17,110 of record JAFGTL010000037.1, on the reverse strand, counting down.
GGACGATGGACAGGCCCCGTGCGTCCGAGCACCGGAACCGGCCGGCGTGGACGTGGGACGAGGCATGGAGTTCGCCGCCGTACACCGCGCCATTCACGCGGATCCGCGGGGCGATGTAGCGCCCCATGACGGCCTCGTCCTCGATGCAGATCTCCGTGCCCGCAAACACCAGTTCGGGCGATTGGGCGTGCCGGCAGTGCACCCGGCCCCACTTCGCGACGACGTAGGCCTTGTCGATGATATTCCGCGTGCGGACGTCGCCCTGCCGGACAACCACGACGCCGGAGATGTTCTCGCGGACCTCGCAGTTCTCCGTGGCGGCCACCTTGCCCATGACGAATCCGTCTACGCTGCACGATCCGTCCTCGACCACGAGCGTGCAGTTCTCGGGGACATTGTCGAGCACGCGGATGTGGCCTGAAAGCACCATCACGGGGCCGCGGCTAGGCATGTCGATGCCGGCGAACAGCTTGATTTCACGGGGCCGGGCGCGGCGGATATCCCGCGAGGTGATCACGCGCAGTCGCTCCGACAGCCGCGGAAGGCCTGGGGCGGGACGGAGCGCGTCGCGCCGGGCCGTCACCGCGGCCTTGTAAGGTTCGAGCAGTTCGCGCACCCGCGTGAACAGCCCCTCTTCCCGGGCGCTGGCCGCCAAGTCCGCCACGTGATGGAGCATGTCCACTTCGTCCCACTTCAACTGCCCCAATTGCCCGCCCTGGACTTGATCGATCAGCTCACGCAACACCCACTGGCACCGCCGCCCCTCCGTGGCGCGCCCGAGGCCGGACACCCGGAGCAGCCATTCCTCCCTGGCCGTCGTGACGGCCGCATAGCGGCGCTGCTCGGCCGGCATGGCCGAATACGAATCGAACCATGCCGCGCAGATCGCCATGTCCTGGATTGTGACGAACCGCAGTTCCTCCGCTGGCAACTGGGTGACGTGTTCGATCAGCCGTTCCAACATCGTGTCCGTGCCGCTCCCGCTCTACGTTGAAGGGGCCTTCCCAAATGCCTCCGCGATGCTTCTGTCATACGGGGCCTTCAGAATGCCCCGTTCGGTGATGATTCCCGCGATCAGGGGGGCGGGCGTCACGTCGAAGGCGGGGCTGTATACCTGAACGCCCTCGGGTGCCGTGCGCCGGCCGAATCCCTCCGTGACTTCGCCCGGATCGCGCTCCTCGATGGGGATCGACTCGCCGCTCGGCAAGGATCTGTCGAACGTGGACAACGGCGCGGCCACGTAGAACGGCACGCCGTGCGCCTTTGCGATGAGCGCGACGTTGTACGTTCCGATCTTGTTCGCCGTGTCGCCGTTGGCCGCAATGCGATCCGCGCCGACCACGACCACCTGGATCCTGCCTTCCCGCATCACCTGCGCGGCCGTGTTATCGCAGATCAACGTCACATCGATGCCCGCCCGCGTCAGCTCCCAGGCCGTGAGCCGGGCGCCCTGAAGCAGCGGGCGTGTCTCGTCCGCGAACACCCGGAAGGAGGTTCCCGCCTCCTGGGCGCTGTACATCACCGCCAAGGCCGTGCCGTACGCGCCCGTGGCCAGCGCCCCCGCATTGCAGTGCGTCAACACCCCGTATCCGTCCCGGATCAGCGGCGCCCCGTGCTGTCCGATGGCCCGGCACCGCGCCTTGTCGTCCTCGCAGATCTCGACGGCCTCCGACTCGAGCCGCCGCCAGAGCGCTTCCGCCCCCGCCGCCCCGTCGACGCCCTCGGCGGCACGTTTCATCCGATCGAGCGCCCAGAACAAGTTCACGGCCGTCGGGCGCGACGTGGCGAGGTAGCCGGCCGCCTCAGCCACGCGCCGCCGCATGGCGCCCGCGTCGGATGGGTGCTGCTCTTTCACGGCCACGAGAACGCCGAAGGCCGCGCAGATGCCGATGGCCGGCGCCCCGCGCACCCGCAGCATCTTGATGGCTTCCCAGACCGCGTCAAGGGTTTTCAACTCGATCTCGCGGTATTCGAGCGGCAGGCGCGTCTGATCAATGATATGAAGTCCGCCCTCGCTCCAGCGAATCGGTTCCACTGTCACAATGATCCGCCCTTTCCTTCCCCTGCTGGCCCGGCGCCGGTTCCGACCACGGCTCGACGATTCCCCCGTCGCCCCATATGCTACTTAGTCCGCGGCCGAATGGCAAGGCTCGCAACGGGTTGGCGCCCGGGGGGCGACGTGCCGCCGAACCGTTTCGTTACGCCGCTGGGCCGGCGCGCCGGTGCGCGCTATTGCGCGGAGTCCTGCTCCCGGGCCGGGCACACGACGTAACGCCGTTGCAGCCAGGCGACGCCGATGATGTCGTAGAGCACTCGCCAGAGCCGGTTCCGGATTCCGTACTTGGACGTACCGCGTACGCGCGCGTGGTGCCTGATGGGCAACTCCGCCCACGTCATGCCCCCGTTCCGCATCATGATCGGGAGGAAACGATGCACGCCGTTGAAGGGGACAATATGCGCGAGGCACGGTCGGCGGAACGCCTTGAGCCCGCATCCCGCATCATTCAGTTGGACACCGAACAGGCGTCTGAACACGCGATTCGCCACGCGACTGGCCAGTCGGCGGCCCCAGCCGTCCCGACGGTTCACACGGCATCCGCATACGCAGTCGACATTGGCCAGCGCTTCTAGAAACGCCGGCACGTCCGCCGGATCGTTCTGCAAATCGCCGTCCATCGTGATCACATAATCGCCGCGGGCGCGCCGGAGCCCGGCGATCAACGCCGCCGACTGGCCCTGGTTCCCGGCCAAGTGAATCGGGCAGACATGGGGACAGGTTCGCCCCAACGCCTCGAGTTCGTCGCGCGTGCCATCGGTGCTCCCGTCGTTCACGAACAGGCACTCGTAGTCGTACTCAGGCAGCCCGGCGAACACGTCGTCGATCTTGGCGGCCAGGGGATGGGCATTGCCCTGCTCATTGAACATGGGCACGACCACCGACACCAGTGTACTCATGCGCAGCCTCCGTGGAAGACCCCAGTATAATCGTTTGGCGCGCGAGAGCACAGGAAGAAAAGGCGCCCGCTCCTCTCGCCTGGGAGCCGGCCCCTGGCCAACGGGCTCGCTAACCCCTTTCGGCAAGGCGTGTTGTGTCTTGCTGGCCGCGCGCCTTGCCGCTTCCCGCGTCCGGGCGGACAAGCAACGCTTGAAATGCGCGCCGTTTTCCAGTTTAATTCCCGCTGTGCACTGGGCCGTTTCTCCCACACGCGCTGCGCATCGGGAGGGCTCACCGTACGCATCGGCCATACCCGGTTTCACCGCATTGCAGGAAAGGGGACTCCATGCCCAGACGGGAAGATGTCAAGAAGGTACTGATCATCGGCTCCGGGCCCATCGTGATCGGCCAGGCGTGCGAGTTCGACTACTCGGGCACCCAGGCCTGCAAGGCCCTGCGCAAACTGGGGTACGAGATCGTCCTCGTCAACTCGAATCCCGCAACCATCATGACGGATCCCGGCATGGCCGATGTGACGTACGTCGAGCCGCTCAACGCCGCGACCCTTGAGCAGATCATCGCCAAGGAACGGCCCGACGCCCTGCTGCCCAATCTCGGCGGGCAGTCCGGCCTCAACCTGTCCTCCGAACTCGCCCGATCCGGCGTCCTCGAGAAGTACGGCGTGCGCGTCATCGGCGTCCAGGTGGACGCCATCGAGCGGGGCGAGGATCGGCAGGCGTTCAAGGACACCATGAACCGCCTCGGCATCGATATGCCCAAGAGCGAACTCGCCTACAGCGTCGAAGACGCCGAACGGATCGCCGAGTCGCTCGGTTATCCCGTGGTGCTGCGGCCGGCCTATACCATGGGCGGCACCGGCGGCGGCCTCGTGTACAACGTCGAAGAACTGCGCACGGTGGCGGCCCGGGGCCTGTCCGTGAGCCTGGTGGGCCAGGTGCTCGTCGAGGAGTCGGTGCTCGGCTGGGAAGAACTCGAGCTCGAGGTGGTGCGCGACGCCAAGAACCAGATGATCACCGTGTGCTTCATCGAGAACGTGGACGCCATGGGGGTTCACACCGGCGACTCGTACTGCACCGCCCCCATGCTCACCATCGATCCCGAACTCCAGCAGCGGCTCCAGAAGCACTCGTACGATATCGTCGAGGCCATTCAGGTGATCGGCGGCACCAATATCCAGTTCGCCCACGATCCCGAAACGGGCCGCGTCGTCGTCATCGAGATCAACCCGCGCACCTCGCGCTCGTCGGCCCTCGCCTCCAAGGCCACCGGGTTTCCCATCGCCATGGTGTCGTCCATGTTGGCCGGCGGCATGACGCTGGACGAGATCCCCTACTGGCGCGACGGCACCCTCGAGAAGTACACGCCCTCCGGCGACTACGTGGTCGTCAAGTTCGCCCGGTGGGCCTTCGAGAAGTTCAAGGGGGTCGAGGATAAGCTCGGCACCCAGATGCGCGCCGTCGGCGAAGTCATGAGCATCGGCAAGAACTACAAGGAAGCGTTCCAGAAGGCCATTCGCTCCCTTGAGAACCGCCGGTACGGCCTCGGATTCGCCAAGGACTTCCACGCCAAATCCCTTGAGGAACTCCTCAAACTCCTCAGCGATGCCACCAGCGAACGCCAGTTCCTCATGTACGAGGCGCTCCGTAAAGGCGCCGACGTGGACGAGCTCTTCAGGCGCACCCACATCAAGGCCTGGTTCATCGAGCAGATGAAGGAACTCGTCGAACTCGAAGAGCGCCTCCTTGAGCACCAAGGCGGCCCCGTTCCGGACGGCCTCCTCGCCCAGGCCAAGAAGGACGGATTCGCCGATCGATACCTCGCCCAGATCCTCGGCATCCCCGAGCCGGACATCCGCTCGCAACGCGTCCGCCTCGGCGTCACCGAAGCCTGGGAGCCCGTTCCCGTGAGCGGCGTTGAGGACGCCGCGTACTACTTCTCCACATACAACGCCCCCGACAAGCTTCCCGTCAGCGCCAAGCGGAAGGTCATGGTGCTGGGCGGCGGGCCCAACCGGATCGGACAGGGCATCGAATTCGACTACTGCTGCGTCCATGCGGCCTTCGCCCTGCGCGACGAGGGCCTCGAGTCCATCATGGTGAACTGCAACCCGGAGACGGTGTCCACGGACTACGACACCTCGAACCGCCTCTATTTCGAGCCCCTCACCGTCGAAGATGTGCTCAGCATCTACGAGAAGGAGAAGCCCGAGGGCCTCATCGTTCAGTTCGGCGGCCAGACGCCGCTCAATATCGCCGGTGAACTCGCCGCGGCCGGCGTGCCCATCCTCGGTACCTCCCCGGAGACCATCGACCTCGCCGAGGATCGCGATCGGTTCCGCAAAGTCATGGGCAAGCTGGGCATTCCGCAGCCGGAATCGGGCATGGCGAGCACCCTCGATGAAGCCCTCGTCATCGCCGCCCAGATCGGCTATCCCCTCATGGTGCGCCCGTCGTACGTGCTGGGCGGCCGTGGCATGGAAGTCATCTACGACGAAGACATGCTACGCCATTACGTGGCCGCGGCCGTCGAGGTCACGCCGGAACGCCCCATTCTCATCGACAAGTTCCTCGAGAACGCCATCGAGGTCGAGGCCGACGCCATCGCCGACGGCACGGACGCCTTTGTGCCCGCGATCATGGAGCACATCGAGCGGGCCGGCATCCATTCGGGCGACTCGGCCTGCGTGATCCCGCCGATCAGCATCCCGCCGAAGCACATCGACACCATCACCGAGTACACCAAGAGGATCGCCACCGAACTCAACGTGGTCGGCCTGATGAACATCCAGTACGCCATCGCCGAGGATCGCGTCTACATCCTCGAGGCCAACCCGCGTGCATCCCGAACCGTCCCGTTGGTTTCGAAGGTGTGCAACATCCCGATGGCGCGCGTCGCGACGCAGATCATGCTGGGCAAGACCATCGAAGAGATCGGCCTCAAGCATGGGGCGATCCCGCATTTCGGCGTCAAAGAGGCCGTGTTTCCCTTCAACATGTTCCCCGAGGTCGACCCCCTGCTCGGCCCGGAGATGCGATCCACCGGCGAAGTGCTCGGTATCGCCGATTCGTTCGGGCTGGCCTTCTTCAAGGCCGAGGAAGCCACGCAGCAGCCGCTCCCCGATGCCGGCACGGTGTTGCTCACCGTGGCCGAGCCCGACAAGTCGGGCGCGGTCGAGGTGGCCCAGCGCTTCCAGCAACTCGGATTCGCCATCCGCGCCACCAAGGGCACCCATGCCTACCTGGCCGGCAACGGCGTCGCGTCGGAGCCCATCAACAAGCTCCACGAGGGCCGGCCCAACATCCTCGACGCGATCAAGAACGGCGAGATCGACCTCGTCATCAACACGCCCAGCGGCCGCCTCAGCGAACACGACGACTCGTACATCCGCAAGGCGGCCATCAAGTACAAGCTGCCCTACATCACGACGGTGGCCGCCGCCGTGGCCGCCGCCAAGGGCATCGCTGCGCACATCAAGGGCGGTTGCGAGGTGAAGTCGCTGCAGGAATACCACGCGGACATCACCTGATGCCGCCGTGCATGCGGGCCGTCGCCAAGGGGGTTGCTATGTCCTATCGGAACACGTACGCCGTCGTTGCGCTGCTGTGCCTGTCCATGCTGGCCGCGTGCACCACGCCGGGCCCGGCCCCGCCGCCGGCGGGCCCGCCCGTCGAGGCCCGGTTGCCTGACGTCCGTTTGGCCATGCCCCCCACGATTTACGCGACACCGGGCGTCGAAACGAATCTGTACTTCGACAACGTCGTGCTCGCGCTCTACCCGGCCAACTACGCCTTCGACATCGCCTCCCCGCGCGGTGTTCAGCAGGCCGAGCGATGGACGTATACCCCCGACGCCGAGGATACCCGCTCGTTCCACATTACCCTCCGCGTGTTCGATCAGGCGAACCGGCTCCTTGCCGAGGGCACCTCGGCCGTGGTCGTGACACCAGCCGACGCGGGAGTGGGGGAGAGCGTATCGGCCCTGCTCATCGGCGACAGCCTCACCGCCGCCTCCGTGTATTCACAGCATCTGCTCGACCTCTGCGCGGCGCCGGGCAATCCCGCCCTCGCCCTTGTCGGCTCGCGTGCGCCCAAGTCCGACGCGCCGGCCAACCGCCACGAGGGATACGGCGGCTGGACGGCAGAGCGCTTCGCCACCCACTTCACCGGCACGGCCCGCACGGGGGGCTCGCGCGACTGCGGCAGCCCCTTCCTCTACGCCGACGAGGCCGGCCGGCCCCGCCTCGATTTAGCCCAATACTACCGCGACATGAACCATGGCGAGCCGCCCGATTTCGTCACCATTCTCCTGGGATGTAACGACGTATTCACCGCTATCGACGGGAATATCGAGGAGCGGATCGACGCGATACTCGACCACATGGACGCGCTCATCGAGGCGATCCGCGCGGCCGGGCCCGGGACGCGGATCGGGCTGATGGCGCCCGTCCCGCCTGCCGCGTCGCAGGACGCCTTTGGCGCCAATTACCAGTCCGGCCAGACGCGCTGGCAATACAAGCGCAACCAGCACCGGCTCATCGAGCGGATGGCCGAGCGCTATGGCGACCGCGAGGCCGAGAACCTGTCTCTTGTGCCCGCCTATACCAACCTCGACTGCGCGCATAACTACCCGCAGCATGCCGCGCCGTGGAACGCCCGCGCCGCCACGTCCGCTGTCCGGCTTCACAACGGCGTGCACCCCGCCCCGGAGGGCTACCGCCAGATCGGCGATTCGATCTTCTGCTGGATGAAAGCGCAACTGGCGCAGCCATGACGGCTGCGCCCGCGCACGCTGGCTTCCGGCCGGGGCCGGGGAGACGCATGGACGCCCTCGTCGCACAGTTCGTTGCGAGCTTCAAACGGGCCATTTCCGCGGAGATGGACGCCATGCGGCGCCGTCTGGGCCCCTTCGAGGTGCCGCTCAAGAACGGCGTCGAGGCGCCCGGCGAGGAGGGCGGGGCAGCCTACCGCTTCGAGATCGCCGCGCCCAACGACAAGCTCGTGCTCCAGGTTGAGTGCACCCTCACCTACGAAGGCGGGGAGCACCTCGTGACGGTGGTGGGTATCGACAGGGGGGCCGTCACCGTCTGCTGCGAACGCCCCATCCCCTTGCGCCATTCCTGGTATACCCTCGTCATCTATCCGTGGTTTCTCTATGAGAAGCTGAAAGACGCCCTCGATTCCCTCATCGACTCGACGGATTTCCACGTCGAACACGCGCTGATGGCCTTCGGCAAGCGGCCGCCCCGGATCGAGGCGATGCCGGCGCCGGCCGCATTCCCCGATCTCAACGACAGCCAGCGCCGGGCCGTCGAGTTGTGCCGGGCCGGCAACCTGGCTTTCGTCTGGGGCCCGCCGGGCACCGGCAAGACCACCACCCTCGGCCGTATCGTCACCGCGTTGCGCCGGCAAGGCCTCCGCGTCCTCGTAACCTCGACCACCAACGCCGCGGTCGATCAGGCCCTCGTGGCGCTCGCACGCCAGGACGAGGCCCGCGACGACATGGACGCGGGACGGATCGTCCGCGTCGGGCAGGCCGGGGGCGATACCTTCGGCGCGGGGCTTACCGAGGTCGTCGAGCGGCTTCACGCCCGCACCCACGACACGCTCACGCGTCTCCGCGCCCGCCGGCTCGAAGTACGTCGGCAAATCGACCACTGCCAGGCGGCCCTCGACACGCTCGACGCGCACGCCCGGCCGGCCCAACGGGATCTGTTCGATGAACAGGAGCCGCAAACGCTGACACGGTGGGACATTGCCCCAATCTTCTCTGAAACTCCTGCCGACTACCTGCTCACGTGTCCGGTGGCCGAACAACGCCGCCGGCTCGTGCGCCGGAAGCGCCTGCTCGAAGGACTTGCGGCCGGCTACCCCGACAAGATCGCGGCCCTGTCCGCCGAACTGCGCCAGGGCGAAGCCGCCGTCGTGAGACAGGCCGGCGTCGTTCTGGCAACGATGACGAACCTGTACATCAGCGGCCTGCTGCGTCCCGAGCGCTTCGATGCAGTCGTGGTCGAGGAGGCCGGCATGGCGGTGCTGCCCACCCTTTTCTACTGCGCCTGCCTGGCGGCCAGCAAGGTGGTGATGGTGGGCGATCCGAAGCAGCTTCCCCCCATCGTTCAGTCACGCAGCGCATACGTGCACAAGGCCATGGGCCGCAGCATCTTCGAAGTCACCGTGCCCGACCCCCACCACTCGGACGTCGTCGTTATGCTCGACACCCAGTACCGCATGCATCCGGCCATCGGCGATCTGGTGAGCGATCTCTTCTACGAGGGCAGGCTCAAGCACGGCCCCATTATCCGCGACAGAGACGCGATCGCCGCCAAGGCGCCCTTTCCCGGCGCGCCTCTCATGGTTGTCGACACGGGCGCTCGGGCCACCTGCGCCACCCCGGACGAGGGGTTCTCCCGCTACAACGAGATCAGCGCGCACGCCTGCGTCGATCTCGCCGGCCAAGCCCTGCGCGACGGCATCGCCTCCGTGGCTGTGATCACCCCGTATGTCGAGCAGGCCCGCCTCATCCGCAGGCTGCTATCCGCCGCACGTGTCGATACGCAACGCGTCCAGTGCCAGACCGTCCACCGGTTCCAGGGCAACGAACGCGACCTCGTGATCCTCGATACCGTCGACGCGCCCCCGCTTGCGCCCGGCGTCCTGCTCTCCGGCGCGCACCCGGGTTCGGCGTCGAAGAACCTGCTCAACGTGAGCATATCGCGGGCCCGCGGCAAGCTCATCATCGTGTCCGCCGTATCGTACTTCGCCGCCCATGCCCGCGCCGGCCTCATCAACGAGATCCTGCGCCGCGCTATGGCCCGGGGCGGGGCGGTGCCCCTGCCGTGAGCCCGGCCTACAGCGCCCGATCCTGCGGCACGTGCTCCCTCAGCATCTGCATGAACACCTGCGCGGCCCGCGGCAACAGGCCTTTCCGCGGGTAGACGAGTCCCAGGCGCCGGCACTCGGCCTGCTCGAACACCCGCACGGCCCACAAGTCGCCCCGGGCCACCTCGTCGCGTACCGCAATGCGCGGCACGATCGATACGCCGAAATCGAGCGATACGAGCTTCTTGATCACCTCAATGCTGCCCAACTCCATGGCAACGCGCGGCGCGACGCCCGTCTCCGCCAGTTGCTCGTCGATGAAACTGCGCGTGTTCGAGCCCCGATCCAGCAGCAACAGCGGATACGCGAGCAGTTCGGCAAGCCGGACTCGCTCGCGGCCGGCCAGGGGATGCTGCGGCGCGCATATCGCCACGTCCTCGCGCACCGTCAGCGGTTCGGACGCCAATCCCGCATGCGCCACCGGCAGCGTCACTACTGCGAGGTCGGCGTCCCGCGCGGCCACCTGTTCCGCCGCCACCGGAGAGGGCCGGTTGAGGATCCGGACTTCCACCCCCGGATAGCGCTCGCGAAACGCCCGCAGCGCGTCCGGCAGCACGTAGCACGCCGTCGTGTCGCTGGCACTCACCGTCAACACGCCCTCGCGCAGTTCCTTGAGTGCGTCCAGACGCAACCGCGCCTGATCGAGCGCGTCGAAGGCTTGCTCGACATGCTCCAGCAGGACGCGCCCGGCTTGCGTGAGCGTCGTTCGCCGCCCCTGTCGCACGAACAAGCGCTCGCCCAGTTCCCGCTCGAGCGAGCCCACGGCCTGGCTGACAGCCGGTTGTGTCTTGAACAGCCGATCGGCCGCCCGCGAGAAGCTCTGCTCCCGGGCGACTGCGCGAAATGCCTGAAGGCGCTCAGTATCCATTAATATCATCCATCCTTATAGATAATATAATAATTATCCATTGGACTTATAGTCAAGCCTCTCGTACCATACCGGTGTCAGCCCGGATCCGCGATGGCCGGGCACGAAAGGAGTCCCTATCATGTCAGTGCAAGCGATTGTGGGCGCGAACTGGGGCGATGAAGGCAAAGGCAAGATCACCGATTTCCTCGCCGCCCAGGCCGACTGGGTTGTCCGGTTTCAGGGCGGCCGCAATGCCGGCCACACGGTGATCAACTCCTACGGCAAGTTCGCACTGCACCTGTTGCCTTCCGGCGTGTTCTATCCCCACGTGAAGAACGTGCTCGGCCCCGGCGTGGCCCTCGACATCGACGCCATGTTGGCGGAGTTGGCGGCCTTGGAGGAGCGCGGCGTGCCCGCACCGACGGTGTACGTGTCCGATCGCGCCCAGGTTGTCATGCCCTACCACATCCTGTTCGATCAGTACGAAGAGGAGCGGCTCGCGGGTGCGAAATTCGGCTCGACGCGCTGCGGCATTGCCCCGTTCTATGCCGACAAGTATCTCAAGGTGGGCGTGCAGGTGGCCGATCTGGCCGATCCGGCCCGGCTCCGCGAGCGCGTCGAACGCGCCCTCGTCCCCAAGAACGCGCTCCTCGAGCACCTCTATGGGAAGCCCTGCGTCGACGCCGGCGAGGTCGCCGCGCGGCTGGCGGCCGCGGGCGAACGGCTCCGGCCGCACGTGCGCGACACGGCCACCCTGCTGGCCGAGGCCGTGGAACGGGGCGAGCGCGTCCTGCTCGAAGGGCAACTGGGCGCGTTGCGCGATCCGGATCACGGGATCTATCCCTTCTCGACTTCGTCGTCGACGCTGGCCGGGTTCGCGGCCGTGGGCGCGGGCATCCCGCCCTACGCCATCCGGGGCGTCGTGGCCGTCACCAAGGCCTACTCGACTTGCGTCGGGGCCGGCCCGTTCGTCACCGAGTTGTCCGGGGAGGCCGGCGACACCCTACGCGATCGCGGCGGCGACGCCGGCGAGTATGGGGCCACGACGGGGCGTCCGCGGCGGATGGGGTGGTTCGACGCCGTAGCCACCCGGTACGGCTGCCGTGTCCAAGGCGCCACGGAGGTGGTGCTCAGCCTGCTCGACGTGCTCGGCTACCTCGACGAGATCCCCGTGTGCACCGCCTACGAGATCGACGGGAAGCGGACGACCGCGTTCCCGACAACTGCCGCATTGGACAGGGCCCGGCCCTTCTATGAGGTTCTGCCGGGATGGAAGTGCGACATCCGCGACGCGCGCGCCTTCGAGGAACTGCCCGCGGAGGCCCAGGCCTACGTGAACCGGCTCGAGGAACTCATCGCCGTGCCCATCGGGTGGGTGTCGGTGGGCCCCCATCGCGATGCCACGATCCGCCGCGAGATTCCCGAGGCTAGACGTCGAGATTCGCGCCCCGCTCGACCACGATACGGCGCACTTCGGCGAGTTCGAGGTCGCGCACCCCGCAGGCGCGTTCCGCGCTGAGCGACGCGGCAATGCCGGCGGCCTGCCCCATCATCGAGCAGGTGGTCATCACCCGCGCCGACGACATGGCCAGTTGATCCGCCGACAGGCACCGGCCCGCTGCCAGCAGGTTCCTGGCGCCACGCACCATCAGGCTCCGGAACGGGATTTGATAGGGTGGCACCGTCCGCGCCTCGGGCGGCAGGATATACGTTCGCTTGTCGTCGTCGGGTTTGTGGCCGTCGAGGCAATACACGCCGCGGGCAATGGCGTCGTCGAACCGGCGCGCCGCGCGCAGATCGTCCACGGTCAGCACGTAGTCGCCCACGATCCGCCGGCCTTCGCGGATGCCGATGCGGCCCGGGGCGTGGTCGAGGAGCCACGGCTTGCCCTCCACCCGCTGGTAGTAATCGAGTACTTCCATCATCCGACGGCGGCCGCGGATCTCGGCGGCCGTCATCGACTCGGTGTCGCTGGCGTCGAACATGGGGATCTTGATCTTCAGCGCATTGCCGCGCGGGCCGTTCGGCCACACGCTCGTCATGGGCAGATCCGCCCGATCCCGGATCGCCTCGAACCAGCCCGGCGGCACTTGGTTCGCCGCGTCCGACTCCGCCACGTGCCGCACGAAGAACATGAGCGACATGGGCAGTGGCAGCCCGTCTTCGGGGCGGCCCTTCACGGTCTCGAATCCCGCCGCGCGCGCCACCTGGGCTTCCCCGGTGCAGTCGATGAACTGGCGCGCCCGCAGGGCCTCCGGCCCCGACGGCCCGCACACGATGCATTCCGCGATCAGCCCGTCCTGCTCGCACACGTCCGCAAACTGGGTGTGCAACAGCAGTTTCACCCCCCGTTTCAACAGCAGTTCCTGAAGGACCACCGCCAGGATCTCGTGGTCGAACACCCGGTTGTCCGCCTTCGGATACGGTTGGTACGGGACGATTGCGTCAAACGTCTCGAGGCCCGCCACGATCGCGTCGAACGCCTCGCCCTGGCCGGCGGTCTCGCCGCAGAAGGACGCCACGCCGCCCACGGTCGCGTTGCCCCCTACGACGGCGAACCGATCCACCAGGACCACCCGCGATCCGGAGCGGGCCGCGGCGAGCGCCGCCGACACACCCGCCAGCCCGCCCCCGATTACGGCCACGTCGCACTCGTATCGAACCGGCACCGTACGGCGCCACGCCACCGTGGGCGCCGTCCCGTGTGGGGCCTCGTCTGCGGCGGCCCCGGCCGCACCGGCCGCCAGCGTCACTGCACACACGCTTCCCCGTTTCATGAAACCCCTCCGCGTGCTCGTCATGCCGTTCCTTTCCTGGCTGATTGGCAGGATCCCCGCATCAGTCATTCACCGCGTCCAACATGGCGACGATGTTCTCGGGCGGCGCGTCCGACAGGATGTTGTGCACCTGTTGGAACACGTAACCGCCTCCCGGCCGCCAGATGGCCACCTGCTCCTTCACGTGGGCGCGCACCTCGTCGGGCGTCCCGTGCTGGAGCACGTGCTGCGTGTCACACCCCCCGCCCCAGAACGTCAGTTTGTCGCCGAAATCGCGCTTGAGCCCCGCGGCACCCATGCCCGTGCACGTGATCTGCACGGGATTGATGGTATCGAGCCCCGCCTCGATGAGATCGGGCAGCAACTCGCGCACCCCGCCGCAGCAGTGGAGCATCACCTTGACGTCGGCCAGTTCCTTGGCGCGGCGCCACATCTGCTCATGGCGGGGCTTGAAGAACTCGCGGTACATGGCCGGCGAGATCTGGGGCCCCGACTGCATACCGAGGTCGTCGCCGAACACGATGATGTCTATCATGTCGCCCACCGCGCCGAGATAGCGTTCGAGACTGGCCAAGTGGAGTGCCGTGAGCCGATCCAGAAACGCGTGGATCCGAGCCGGCTCCGCGGCAAGCAGCATCAACATCTTGTCGTTCCGGTAGAAGAACTGGCCGATCTCGAGCAGATTGCCGCCGAACAGCCCGAGGATGGCCCGTTCGGTTGAGTCCCGCAGGGCCTGCGCGCCCGCCCTCAACGCGCGCTCCCCGTCGGGGCCGCCCGCCAACGGCCCCGGCGGCGACGCCACGGCGCACCACATGCACTCGCCCATGAGTTCGGGGATGGCCTCGGCCTCGTTTACGTCATCGATGTCGTAGAAGGGGTAGTAGGCCGTTTCGAAGTACAGCGCGCCGTCCGGCATGACGGCGATGACCCGGCCCGACCTGGAGCGGATCACCCACCGATCCCCGTCCCGCTCCGGCAGCGCCCACACCGGCACCTGGCACGGTGATCCGTCGGGCAGCACCCAATCCGCCCAATCCCCGTCATCGAGGGCGAACCCCCGGCCCAATTCGATGGTGTCCACCCCGAACCGGGCCAGCACGTCCTCGTCGACGACGGCGAGCTGCTGAATCGGGTCGTACACGCGGACCACCGTGGGTTGTAAGTCTAACCATTGCCGCAACTTGGGATACGCAATCGCCGAGATCCCCGACGAGCGATGACCGGACAGATCCACGGGTACCCGATCCGGCTCCTGGTGGTCGAGTGCGGCCAAGACGCGTTCTCGTGATGTCATGACGCCCCCTTCGAGGCCAGTTCCACCGCCAAGCGGGCCGGACAACCGGCCTCCCGTTGTGTCCATTGGATCCGTTATACCAGAAGCCGGGCACGAGCGCCATATCAAGGTGTGGCAGGGGGTTGCCTCCGCAAATGCCATGCCCGGAACGCGAAATCATCCTTTGACCGAATTGAATATCCGTGATATACTAAGTTAACAGGTGAGAAAGGTTTGCTGCGCCGGGAACCCCGGCTCCGGCACGGCGCAGAGCAAGTCTCCTCACCTAGCGGCAGTGTGCGGCATTTGAGTCACAAGGCGCATTCAGCATGGGAGGACAACCAATGAAAGGCAGAGGTTTTACGCTAATCGAACTGCTGGTCGTCATTGCCATCATTGGCATTCTGGCGGCGATTCTTTTGCCTGCTCTGGCCCGTGCGCGCGAGGCAGCACGCCGGGCAAGCTGTGCGAACAACCTTAAGCAGTTGGGGATCGTGGGGAAGATGTTCGCCAACGAGTCCAAGGGCGAGAAGTGGCCCCGTATGCACGGCGATGAGTTGTATGGCGATGGCAGCGATCTGCCGTCGGGATGTCACGACGACAACGATGACTGCGACTTCTTCATGAACATGTATGAGATCTATCCGGAGTACTTGACGGATCCCAACGTGCTCGTGTGCCCGTCGGAGGATCCGGGCGATGCACCGTGGGATGCGTGCCGTCCCGACAACCCTGGCGACTGCGTGGCAACCTCGGGGCCGGGCGCGGGCCAGGACTGGGCCGGTGCAATCAGCAATGGCGACGTGAGTTACATCTACGTGGGATGGGCGCTGGATCGCTGCGACGACGATGACTACCAGCTCGACCTGGGCGCGTATGTCACGTCGATGCCCATCAGCGGCCCGGGCCAGTTGCTCGGATTGATCGTCACCATCTACGGCGTTATCGATGATCAGAATCCAAACAACGACGGCGTGCTCGACGACGACATCGACCTGTCCGACACCGGGGGCCCGCTCGGCGCCTTGGCCGCCCTACTCATGAACGAAGGCAACGGCGGCGGCTCGATGGTGTTGCGTCTCCGCGAGGGCATCGAGCGCTTCATGGTGACGGACATCAACAATCCGGCGGCGACGGCCATCGGCCAGAGCGAACTGCCCATCGCTTTCGACACGATCTCGACGGATCCGGCCGGCGGCTCCTCGAGCGTGGAGTTCAACCACGTGCCGGGCGGCTGTAACGTCCTGTATCTGGACGGCCATGTGAAATTCGTCAAGTACATCCCGGGCGGCGGGGCTCCGTTCCCCTGCTCGGCCGGCTTCGCGAGCCTCACGGTAGCCTTCGGTTAGGACACGCCCGCGTCGGCGGCCATCGCCCCAAGGGAGATCCGGAGCCTCCCCGGGGCGGCCGCGGACACCGCCAGATTCACGAGGCACAAGGCCGGCAACCCCGACGGGATCGGGGTTGCCGGCCTTCCTGTGCCGCACTCCGCGGGATCGCCGGTGCCCGGATTCTCTGTTGACGTTTTTGCGCGGCTGTGATACGCTGAGATAGCCGGTGAGAGAGGGTTCTGTTTCGCCGGGTCTTCTGCGGGCGGCGGCGCGCGACACACCTTCCTCACTTGCCGGCGGTGTCCGGTTGTCACCAGAGGCGCGATCATCATGGGAGGGAAAACAAATGAGAGGGAAAGGGTTTACGCTGATTGAGCTGTTGGTCGTCATCGCCATCATCGGGATTCTTGCCGCCATCCTTCTGCCGGCCCTGGCGCGGGCGCGCGAGGCGGCCCGCCGGGCCAGTTGTGCGAACAACCTGAAGCAGCTCGGGATCGTGGCCAAGATGTTCGCCAATGAGTCGAAGGGCGAGAAGTGGCCCCGCATGCACGGCGATGAATTGTACGGTCACAGCAGTAATCTGCCTGACTGCCACGACATCAACAGTGACTGCGACTTTTTCATGAACATGTACGAGATCTATCCGGAATACCTGACGGATTCGAGCGTGTTGCAGTGCCCGTCGGAAGACACCGGCGAAGAGACGCCCACGGACATCGCCACGCCGGGCAGCCCGGGTGGATGCGTGGCGACGGCGGGGCCGGGGATAGGCCGGGACTGGGCCGGTTCCGTCACGCAGGGCGACGCGAGCTATGTGTACTTGGGCTGGGCGCTGGATCGGTGCGATGACGACGACTACCAGCTCGATCTGGGCTCGTATGTCACGTCGATGCCCATCAGCGGCCCGGGCCAGTTGATCGGGCTCATTGTCACCCTCTACGGCGTCATCGACGACCACGATCCGACGAACGACGGCATCATGGATGACGACATCGACTTGTCCGACACCGGCGGCCCGCTCGGCGCCTTGGCCGCGCTGCTCATG
>JAFGTL010000564.1 GCA_016934125.1 Candidatus Hydrogenedentota bacterium | reverse complement strand
TGCCTTGGCCAACAAGGCGGAATAGGCGGGCCCGCGGTTACAGCAAGGCCGTGAGCGCGTCGTGAATGGGCCCATTCGACGCGACAATGCCTTTGACGCCTACGCGCCACCCGTCGCGGCCGAAGTCCTGCACGCGGCCGCCGGCCTCCGTGACGATGAGGCTGCCCGCCGCATGATCCTCGGGCGTCGTCCACTCGTCCACGTAGGCGTGCATCCGCCCGCGCGCGATATTGCACAGATCGAGGGCGGGCGAGAAGTGCACCGTCACCTTCCGCACCCGGAGCGACACGGCCTCGACCATCCGCAACCCGCTTCGGATCGCGTCGGGCTCGCCTTCGTATCCGCTGCCTACGAGCGCCTCTTCGAGGGCGGCGCAATCGGACACGGCGATCCGCTCGCCGTTGCGGAACGCGCCGCCGCCCCGCTCCGCTACGTACAGCTCGTCCTGGAGCGGGTTGTAGACAACACCCACCACCACCTCGCCCCGGTGTGCGAGGGCCACGGACACCGAGAAGTACGGCACCCCCATCACGAAGCAGTTCGTGCCGTCCATGGGATCGACATACCACGTGTAGGGCGAAGCGGTATCCCGCCCGCCGCTCTCCTCGGCCACCACCGCATGATCCGGGCAGGCCGCGTTTACGATATCGAGGATCTTCTGCTCCGACTGGACGTCCGCGTCGGACACGACGTCGTGGTGGCCCTTGGCCCGCACCTCCGGCAGCGACTCGAAATGACTGCGCAGGATCGCGCCGCCCGCCTTGGCGGCTGCTGTGGCGATACCCGTGAATTCCATACCCGTTCCGTCCTTTCTATGCGTTCAGGGCGTCTTCCGGCCCTGCCCATACGCCGCGCTCCTCATGCCATACCCATCCGGCGGCCCCGGGGCGCACATCGTTCACGGGGGCCGGGCGCTCGAGCAGCGCGCAGGTTTCTTCCCATGTCCGGATGCCGCTCACCGCGTCCAGGGCCTGCACGTTCTGCCAGCCCAGGCAGTTCGCCGTCCGCAGCGACTCCTCGATATCATAGCCGTTCAGGAAGGCCGTGAGGAAACCGGCGATCGAGGAATCGCCCGAGCCCGTCGCGCTGGCCAAGTCGGGCGCGCTGAAGGCCGGCCCCCAGAGCTCGCGCAGGCTCCAGGCGTCCGCATCGTGCGGGGACGCCGCGCCCATCCTGTCAAACGCCTCCCGCGCCGAGGTCTTGACATAAAACCCGCGGTGTCCCGACTTGAGGGCGACGATGGCCGGGCCCATGGCGAGCAACGCATCCGCCAGCCGGGTGTAGTCCGCGGCGGTGAGTACGTCGATGAGTTCGGCGCCGCCGTGATCGCGCTTCATCTGGAGGAACCGATCCACCTCGAGCATGTAGAGCGCTTCCTCGACACTGGGCAAGAATACGTCCACACAGGGCAGTGTCCGCTCCAGAATGGCCTTCCACGGCGCCTTGCCTGCCGCGGAATCCGGATCCGGCAGCGACATATCGCACGAAGTCGTCGCGCCGGCCTCCTTGGCGAGGCGAAATGTCCGCTCCAACTCCTCGCCGACGTTTTCGTACATCCGGCGCATGAGGGGCGGATATCCGAAATGGAACATCCGGCACTGCCCCACGAGGCCGCAGTCCACGTCCTCGGAACCGAACTCGTGGTTGGTGCCGGGATTGTGGAGGAATACCCGATCGATTCCGGGCGGTGCGAGCGCCACGGTATACGAACTGGCGCTGCCCGGCACCACATGGATCCCGTCCGCATTCCCGCTCCGGCGCAGGGCATCCAGCGTGAGCCGGCCGAATTCGTCGTCGCCGACGCGGGCGCTGAAGCACACCGATCTGCCCAGCCGCCTCAGCGCGATGCCCGTGTTCGACACCGGCCCGCCCGTCGAAATGGTCACCGGGCCCATCTCAACCAGCTTGCCGGGACGCAGGATGGCGCCGAGTTCAGTGGCGCCGGTGTTCGGGAAGCGGGGAATGAGATCGAGGCAGACATGCCCCGCCGCCATAACGTCGAACGGCCTGCTCATGGGATGCCGGTTCCTCCGTGGTGCGCGTCCTGCGGCCTCAGAAATCGGACAACGAGAATCGATACCCGCGGATCTGGGCCATGGGCGCATCGTCGCGGATGTAGTTCACGGCCAGGAACTCGCCATCGTCCAGTTCCGCCCAACCCGTATAGCCCGTGTCCGGGTGCGCGTGCCTGTCGTGATCCAAGGGGAGGATGTTGCCGCGCTGAGCGGCCCGATCCTTCTCGCGGGCGCTTTGCTCGGACTCGATGTAGGCGAAGGTGTTCCGCATGCCCACGCCCTGGCCGGGATAGTGGCGGTATAGGATGAGGATGTCGCCGCCCCGCGTGAAATGGGCCACGGGCCGGTAGCCACAGTCCATCAGCGTTTCATAGGGGCCGTCCCAGGTTCGACCGCCATCGGACGAGAAGCACTTATACACCGGCCGGCCCAGTCCACGGTTCTCGCGCATGTAGCACACGAGGAATCCATCCCCGCATTCGAGGATGGACGCCTCGCAGAAGTCGTAGCCCTCCCGCTTTGCGACCACCACCGCCGGCTCCCAGGTGGCCCCGCCATCCGAAGAACGCGACACGTACTGCACCAGGCAGTGCGGCGATGCGTTCTGCAGATGGGTGGCCAGGAGCCACGAACCATCGTTCAACTCGACGATTTCGTCGGGCATCACGCCGTTCACGGATGTCTGGACGGGCTCCGACCACGATGCCCCGTCATCTTCGCTGAACCAGAACACGATCCGCGCCGATACGAACCGTTCCGCCGGCGGTTTGGATAGATCGTTGATGAAGGCGTCGCAGAGATAGAGCACGCGGCCGTCTTCGAGCTGCTGAACCTTCGGGCAGTTGTACTTGAACAGCGTGTCGGGCTCGTCGGTGGACGTGGCCACGAGCACCTGGCGCTCGCTCCAGGTTGCGCCGCCATCGTCGCTGTGCCGCGCGATCAGCCGCGTGAACTGCCGCGGCTGGTGCTCGTCGCTCTCCCGGTATGCGAGGATGAGCCGGCCCGTCCGCGTCCGGCACAGGCTCGGGAAGCACTCGTGGATGGCGTCGTCGCGGCTGACGGCGAACCTCTCGACCGACATGCTGCCTTCCCCCTCCTCCGCGGCCACGGCCTGCGCTAACGCGATCGCCACGCCCAGCAGAATCGGCCCAAGCATAGATGAGCTCCGTTGGTTGCCGTTGCGTGTTCCCTAGATCTACGCTCTTTTCTGCGGCCGTTCAAGTCTGGTAGACTACGCGAACCACACGAATCAGGGGCATTAGGAGGGGCATGTATGAAGATCGTGGTATTCAACGGGAGCCCTCGGGCTGAGGACGGCAACACCCACCGGATGGTGCGCGAGTTCGCGGCGGGCGCCGAAGAGGCCGGCGCCGAAGTCGAGAACGTGTTCCTCGCCCATCACGAGATCCGCCCGTGCACCGGCTGTTTCGCCTGCTGGACGCGTACGCCGGGCACCTGCCGGCTCGAAGACGACGCCCCTGAGTTGGTTCGCAAGACGCTGGACGTGGATCTCGTGGTGTATGCAACGCCCCTGTACGTAGACAACGTGTCCGGGCTGACCAAGGTGTTCATGGATCGCATGATTCCCCTCGCCGATCCCCATTTCGAGTTCGACGCCTCCGGCGAAACCGTGCACGTTGTCCGCCGCCAACGCCGGCCCCGGCTCGGCGTCATCTCGAACTGCGGGTTCCCGGAGCAGAGCCATTTCCAGGTGTTGCGCCTCCTGTTCCGCCGCATCGCACGGAATCTCCAAACCGAGCTCGCCGTCGAAATCTACCGCGGCGGTGGGGAAGCGCTGAACTCGCGCAACCCCCTCCTCAAGCCCACATTGGCCAAGTACAACCGGCTTCTGCGCACCGCCGGCCGCGAGGTGGCCGAGACGGGCCGCCTCTCCGAAGACACAACCGCCCGGCTCGAGGCGCCCATCGTGCCGGCCGGCCTCTATGTGAAAGGCGCCAACCGGCACTGGGATCGCGCGTTGAACCGCACGGAGAGCGACGGGTAGCGCGGCGCGGGCGCGCGCCGGCACGAGGGCAGAGATGCTTGCATCTCAGCCGGGCACGCCGTATTGTAGCGAAGCGCATTCAACACGGCATCTACCGAGGACGGAGGGAAGTGAAATGGCGAAGAGCAAGAGCAAGGCGAAGGGCAAATACCGGTTCTCGTTCGGGCCGTGGAACATCGATGAAGGGGCCGATCCCTTCGGCCCGCCCGTACGGAATCCCATCGCCCAGAGCAAGAAGATCAAGATGGCGAAGCAAATGGGCTTCGACGGGATGCAGTTCCACGACGACGACGTCGTGCCCGACCTCGACACCAAGTCGCACGCGCAGATCATGAAGGAAGCCAAGCGCGTGAAGCGCATGCTGGATAACGAGGGGTTGAAGGCCGAGTTCGTGGCGCCGCGCCTCTGGTTCTCACCGCGCACGATCGACGGCGCCTACACGAACAACAAGGCGCGCGACCGCAAGTATGCCATCGAGCGCACGAAGGTCTGCATCGACATCAACAACGTGCTCAACACCTCCTGGATGGTGGTGTGGCTGGCCCGTGAGGGCAGCTACATCCGCGAGAGCAAGAACCCCCGCATCGAGGTGCTCCAGATCCGCGACGCGTTCAACGCCTTCCTCGAATACGATCCGAAGCTCAGGATCCTCATCGAACCCAAACCGAACGAGCCCGTCGATTCGGCCATCATCCCGACGATCGGCCACGCCATCGGCCTCGGCTACATGACCTGCGACCCCTCCCGCGTGGGGTGCCTCGTCGAAACCGCCCACTCGATCCTCGCCGGGCTCGATCCGTCCGACGACATGGCCTACGGCCTCGCCCATGACAAGCTCTGGAGCGTCCACCTCAACGATCAGGGCGGGCTGAAGTTCGATCAGGACAAGTCATTCGGCTCGTATAACCTCCGGCGCGCCTTCAATCAGGTGCGCGTGCTCGAAGAATACGGCTACGGCCGCAAGGGCGAGTGGGTTGGCCTCGACGTGAAAACCATGCGCACGCAGAAGCAGGCCGTCAGTGCGAAGCACCTGGCCAACAGCAGGCAGACCTTCCTCTTCCTGCTCGAGAAAGTCTGCACGCTGGATCGCGACCTCGAAGCCCAACTCATCGATGCCCGCGACTACGAAGAACTGGATCGCTACATCCTCTGCCACCTGATGGGGCTGAAGTACTAGACAGGTTCTTGCATATCTGAGACATCCTCACGCAGCGATTCTCAGCTTCGGGACTCGTGTTGCTGGAAGGGGCGGCCTTGGGCCAAAGGGGGCGTGACATCCTTCCAGCCGGAACCGCGGTTCGGTGGCGTGGGCTCGAATATGGTCGCCGTGAGAGTGTCTCCGCGGGCGTTCGATGGAGTTGTGTCGGGAGCCTAGGGCGGCAGGCAATGCAGCTGGATCTCATCTCGCATTGCCCGCCCTGCCCGGGCCCGAAGTTCTGGGGAGGGAACTGTTGCCATGCGAAATCAGATCATCGCCACGGTGTGCGCGGGGTTCTTCGGGGCATTGGCCAGCCCCGGGCCGGCCAACGCGGAGCCGGTGCGCTATGAACCCACCTGGGAATCGTTAGGGCACTATGCCGTGCCCGCGTGGTATCTCGACGCGAAGTTCGGCATCTTCATTCATTGGGGCCCATACGCCGTGCCGGCCTTCAACAGCGAGTGGTATCCGCGCAATATGTACAGGAAGGACCATGTCGCCTACAAGCACCACAAGGAGACGTGGGGCGACCAAGGCGAATTCGGATACAAAGACTTCATCCCCATGTTTACGGCCGAGAAGTGGGAT
This sequence comes from Candidatus Hydrogenedentota bacterium, assembly GCA_016934125.1. Lineage (GTDB taxonomy): Bacteria > Hydrogenedentota > Hydrogenedentia > Hydrogenedentales > SLHB01 > JAFGTL01. Next base: position 4,349 of record JAFGTL010000564.1, on the reverse strand, counting down.
CCCGCGGCATGGGCGGCCCTCTTCGAGGACGCCGGGGCGAAGTACATCGTCATGGTGGCCGAGCACCACGATGGCTTCGCCATGTACGACTCCGCCTACACCAAGTGGAACGCCGCGGACATGGGGCCCAAGCGCGATACCGTCAAGGAACTGGCGCAAGCCGTTCGCGCGCGCGGGCTCAAATTCGGCGCTTCCTCGCATCACGCGCACAACTGGAACTACTACACGTTCGACGACGCGTTCGACACCGTGGATCCCGCCAATGCGGGCCTGTACGGCGTACGGCATGAGCCCGACATTCCCGCGAGCGAAGCGTTTCTCTCGGAATGGTACGCGCGCACCATCGAGATCATCGACAAGTACCAGCCCGATGTCCTGTGGTTTGATTTTGGATTCAACAAGCCCGAGTTCGAGCCCTGGCGGCGCAAGGTTGCGGCCTATTACTACAACCAGGGCGCCGAGTGGGGGAGGGGCGTCGCCCTCAATTACAAGGACGAGGCATTCCCCACGGATGCAGCCGTCCTGGACATCGAGCGCGGCAAACTCGGGGAACTGAAGGACTTCTTCTGGCAGACGGACACCTCCATCAGCGTGCGTTCATGGGGCTACATCGAGCCCGACGCGTTTCGTTCCGTCGACTCGATCGTGGACGACTTGGTTGACATCGTGAGCAAGAACGGCTGCCTCCTCTTCAACATCGGCCCGCGCGCGGACGGAACGATCCCGGATGAGGTGCAGGAGCGCCTGCGCGGGGTTGGCCAGTGGCTTGCGGTGAATGGCGAGGCGATCTACGGCACGCGTCCCTGGCGCGTTTTCGGCGAAGGCCCTACGGAAGTGACAGCCGGGGCCTTTAAGGACGTCAGTGGCAAACCGTTCACCGCCGAAGACATCCGGTTTACCACGAAGGACGGGGTGATCTACGCTGTCGCATTGGCGAAACCGTCGGGCCGGCTCAAGATCAAATCCCTCGGGAAGGGCGCCGCAGGCGATGTCGACATCGAGGGAGTGGAACTGCTGGGCGGCGAAGGCCCACTCGAATGGCGGCGCTCGGGCGATGCGCTGGCCATCAAACTCCCGCAGGAGATCCCTGGCGAGCACGCCTTCGTTTTCAAGATCGCCGCGAAGGGCAAGTGAGGGCGGCGCGCGCCGCCGCGGAGCGAAAGGAGGAATCCTCATGCGCTCGAGATGGTGCGTCTTCCTGTGTGTTGGACTGGGCCTCCCGTGCGCGGGCGCCGCAGGCGCCGCGCCCGAGTTACCCCCGGCCGAACAGGCCGTCCAGGATACGGCCGATCATTGGGGGCTGGCATTCTCCGATCAGTACCGGCTGTTCGGGGAACGGTTCCGGGCATTCGAATCGGCCGTGGGCCGCGACGGGCTCGGTTACGTGCTCGGGATCGAGACGGCGCTCCGCAAGACGTTCCCCGACAAGTACTGCTTCAAAGGACGCCTCACCAGCCAGGTGGAACTCCGGGCGGCACGGAACGAGTCCGAGGCATTCCAGTTGGCCGTACTGCCGCGGCCGGGCCTCGAACTCCACGGTGTCCGCGTCACGGCTTCCGATTTCGTGCGCTCCGGCCAGTCCGGCCCGCCCTCGACGATTCCCGCCGACGCCGTCCACCTGTGGCGCGTGGGCTTCGTCGAGACGAAGACGCCGCCGTATCCGACGCGGCACGTGGGGCGTTGGCCCGATCCCCTGCTCGAACTGGAGCCCTTCTCCATTACGGGCCTCGACCTCGGGCTTGTCTGGTGCGAGGTGAAGGTTCCCAAGGACGCGGCGCCCGGCGACTACGTGGGGACAGTGGAGGTGACCGCGGAGAACGCAGCGCCTCTGGCCGTGACGGTGAACCTTCACGTCTGGGATTTCGCGCTGCCGGATCGCATCGACATGCCGATGCTCGTGTGGACGCGTGAAAACGCCGGCGAGGAGTTCCTGAGAACGGCGGAACTGCTCCTCGCCCATCACATCGATCCGATCAGCGTAGGCCGGAACATGAATCTGGCGGAACTTGACGATGCCCTGGCGTTCTGCATCGAGCGGGGCCTCACTCACTTCCAGACGCCGCCGGTGAAAGACGCCGAGTCGTTCCGCCCCTACTACGATCACATCAAGCAGCGGGGATGGCTCGACAAGGCCCTCGTGTACGGCGCCCACGATGAGCCCCTCGAGGAGCAGTTCAACGAGATCGTCGTGCCGAAGACCGCCGAGATCCGCCGGGACTTCCCCGGATTGCGCGTGTTTCTCGCCGGCGAATACTTTGACGGCATGAAACGCGGCACCGATGTCATGCTCATCGATCTCTCAACGAATTTCCATGAGTGGCTTGACGCGGGCCGGCCCGGCGAGCAGGAGTTGTGGTGGTATTTCTGCGGCATCCCCATCCGCGCCAACCTGCGGCGCTGCCTCATGGACGCGCCCCGGATGCTCATCGATCGCGATGCCGTGGAGCACCGCATCGTCTACTGGCTCGCATACCACTACGGCGTCCAGGGCATGTTCATCTACGCCGGCGATCGGTGGCCCGCCGGAAACGAGAAGTGGCCCGAGGAGCCGTTCAAGATGAACGAGGCGATGCACTATCCCTACGCCGGCCTGCACAACGGGGACGGATTCATCATCTACCCCGGGCCGCGGCCGAGCATCCGTCTGAAAACCCTTCGCGACGGCGCGGAAGACTACTGGTATCTGTGCGAAATGAGCCGGCTCGCAGGCCTGCCGGCCACACGGGATCGCGCCCGCGCCCTCCTGGATGGCATCGCCCCGGCCGTGTTCGTCGACACGCACTACTTCAACCGGCGCCCCGAGGCGCTCCTGGAATGCCGCCGTGCCTTGGGGTCGTTCATCGAGCAAGCGGCACATACGCCGTGACGGCGGCCGGGTGTGCGTTCAGCGCTCGATATAGCACAGGACATGCTGTTTCAGCACGTCGGCCCGTAACCGGACGGATGGGCTCTCGGGCAGGCCGGCCACGTCGATTACGCGCACGGTGTCCTCGAACCGCGCCGCATCCGGCACGAGTTCAACGAGCCGGTTGGGTGATCCCTCGAAGAAGGCCGTGTTGAGCCGGTTGCCTTCCTGATTCGGGAACAGGGCGAGATACAGCATATCCATCTCGACGAGTTCACTGAAGAAATGCGTGCCGAATGAGACGTCCGGCACCAAGTCATCGCGCATCGCGACGATCTCGCACAGGATGGTCACCGTGTTGATCTCGGCGAACGATACCGGCACACCGAGCGCGGGGGTCGTGGTTCCCCATCGGCCCGGCCCGAGAAGCATCGTGCCGCCCTGGATATCGTTGGCGGCGTTGGCCTGGTTGATGCGGCCGATGAGGCGCGCCACGGCATACCGATCGTTGACGGGCAGACGCCCGTAACGCGACGGCACGACGTACACGATCCGGCCGACGCCCTCGATGCGCCCTTGGCCGATCACCGGCCCGGCCGTCTCGAGCACAATGTCCTGCTCAGCGATGTTGTCCGGCAGATCGGTGAGCACGGCGGCGCCCTTCACCTGGAGCGGCCGGCACTGCACCAGATTGATCTTGTACGCATCGTCCGACTCGAAGTTGGCGGTGAACTCGACGTCTACCGGATAGTCGTAGGCGTTCTCGATGGCGTCGAGCATGGCGCGCATGTCCTGCACGAAGGACGTCTTGGACAGGAGCCGCTCGAAGCGCACGATCGTCGCCGAGGTGTGGGGCAGCCGCTGCTCGCGTGCGAGTTGCACCAAATGCCGATCCCGGCCCGAGAACAGCCGCATCGGAATGTCCGGGCTCTGGTTGACCACCTCGCTGAAGTCCGTGGTGGCGAGGGCGTTCTCCTCGAGGTCGATGACATCGACCTTGTGCTGGGAATGCTGGGGCACGCCTTCTGCATCGGCTTCGGGACGCCGATCGGGTGCGTTCAGCGCGACGAGACGGGTGTAGTCGTCGTCCGCGCGATCCACGGCGCGCGTGCCGAGCCCGAACACCAGCCGGAGCATGCCGGCCTCCGGATCGATGTTGCGGTTCCAGACATACGGGTTGAACGAGAACGCCACGCCCGCGATCTGGGGGAAGTAGAACCGCCCATGCTGCGCGCCCGACACGCGCTGCACGAGGAGCGCCATCTGCTCGTCGCGATCCAGCAGGTCGAACCGCGCGCGGTAACTCAACGCGGGCTGGCTCATGGTGCTGGCGTACACCGTCTTGACCGCGGAGATGAAGCTGGCCAGCCGCTCGCTCGGCGGGCCTTGGTTGGCGCAGAACACGCTGTCGTACTTCCCCGCGAACGAGTTGCCGAAGTTATCCTCCAGCAGACTGCTGGAGCGGACGATGATGGGCGACTGCCCGAAGTAGTCGAGCATGTCC
>JAFGTL010000563.1 GCA_016934125.1 Candidatus Hydrogenedentota bacterium | reverse complement strand
GCTTCACTCGGAATGACCGGGCGCCTTCCTTCGGATTAACCGGTCCGATTCCTTCGGACTGGGGTGGCGGAATCATCGGAATACGCAATGTGCGTCAAGATACGACTGAACAACAGGACTCTTCTCCTCCAACGTGGGGGAGAGCTTCGCCAGAAGCCAACGCTCTTCTACTCGTCTCGGTCGAGCCGTAGAACCTGGAGAGCATCCTCTGTGCCCCGGGAGAAGTCAACATCGATCACAAGTGTGAACTGGCCCTGGTCGTATTCGGGATCGCCCGTTCGGTCCATCGGCTTTCGTTGAAGTGACGTACCTTCGACCGTCAGCTTCACCGGAGCGCAAAGGTAGACTGGCTTCGCCATTCGCCGGTATTCGCTCGTTTGGCCCGCCAGGACGGTTCCCCAGTATGTGGGTGTCCCCCAGAAGGAGATGGTGACGCCTTCCATGACATAATCGCTCTGATTCTTGACGCGTAGTTGACAATCCCGAGTCCCGGAACCACAGCCAACACAAAAGAGAGCACACAGAATCAAGGCTGTGAAACACACGACCTTATCGGCTCGGGTGCGCTCCCCATGCTCTGGCACCTCCAACTCTGCCCGGAGGCCTACAATCATCCAACCCGTCCCGACTCGCCCATTGTCCAACAGTGGAAACCTCCCTCCATGGTTCACGCACAGTCACTTGGCACACCTTCTGAAGGCACCGCTGATACCCCGCGATTGTTCGGCGGCCCTGCCCTTGGCACTCCCTGACACGGCTTCCCGATACAGCACGCTGGATCCCGGGCCGCAGCCCCATTGGGTCAGTTCCGACGTTGGCACGTGAGGCGAAGTCCAACGCAGGTATCGCTTGCCCCTTCTTCGAGAATGCTACCAGCCGCTAGTCTGATTCTGCGTGCCACTCACGGTGTCAACCGACGTATCGAGGAAAGTGTGATTCTCGCTTTCGCTGGCCCACATCACGTTCTTCCAGTGCGCGCCACCGGGAGCAATATGCGACAGTCCAACGATGTGGCCAAGTTCGTGAACCAAAATGGGTAATCTGTCCTCGCAGACGACCATTGGCCTAGCGCTGGGGCCGAATGCCTGTCCGGCGGTTGTGGAGTCAAGAGTGCAAGTTTCAGCATCGAAATCGTACCCGACGGGGGTATAGCCTTGACACACCAGGACTTGCTCTGACAGCGACTCCCACCAATCGCGATCACCAAGCATACACTCCTCTTTGATAAACTGAGTCCCGTATCGGTAGATGTAGTCTCCGCGAAACTCGGGAGCGTTTGGCGAGATGATCGGGACATACGACTTGGGCACCGAGAAATCATCTTCTCCTATGGAACCCGGGCCCAGAGTCCCATTGCAGTCGCTGTCAATCAGTCGAGACGGCCCGTCCCCATCCACTATAAGGGCTTCATTTGTCCAATCAAACATGCTTTGGATTTTCGCAGTGGTCACGCTCGCTGTCGGCTTCACAGTGAGTTGCTCCGGGTTCGGCAGTGCCACAGGGCTTACAGTGATTGTAGCTTCACTCTCGGCGAAACCATCGTATTCCTTATAGCAACCAGGACGCCAACACGTGATCTTGATCTGATGACTTGTGTTGTCGGCGGTCAGTATGTACACCTTCTGATTGTTCTTGAAGGCGTAGCCCTCATACTCGTTGATACTAGGCAGCAGTATTTCCGCACGCGGATCGTCGGTATCCCAATAGTAATTCTCGTCGCAATTGGTCCACATAGTGACGTGGGCCCAACCCGGGTCGCATTCCACGTCCAAGTCTCTTGTTCTCTCCTCCGTTGAGCAGATCTCGTTCCCGGTGACAATCGTACCGCAATTGCCCGCAACATTATCACAGTCTCCCCCACCAGAGGCCGCGAGGGTGAACCACGTGAAGGCTGGAATAGTACTGGTTTCCGGGTCGACGTCAATCTCGATCTCCGCCGGAGCAGCGCCCTTCTTCTTGGCCTCGGTGAGTTCCGTGCCAGCGGGCTGCACGAAGTAGTCTTGGTCACCGGTCGGAAGACATCGAACAGCAGAGGGCACCTCGGCGAACGCTGACGAGAGACACATCATCACTACCGCCGTCCCGATGCGAAATAAGGCCCGGGACGGACGACAGCTCGACCTTGCTTGCCTCCTCCAGTCATGCCACAGACGCCGCAGAACGAACCCATATGAAGTGCTCATCGCATGTATGCCCCCCGCGTGGGTTTGACTATCATGTATTCTCCCACCATCACTGCCAACAGTCCTTCCTCTCGGCACGGTGTAGCTCATGCTAGCCATCAACCTGCGAAAGAGCTTCCCACATTCGCTCGACCAGTTGAGCACCGGGCCCTCCGGGCTCGCCTGACAACTGTTCCTTTGCTTTCTCGGCAACGCGTCTACAGTCTAGGGCCGTTCCAGAAACCGATTCTATCTCGGCAAGAATCATGTGTTCAGGGATAGGTCGGTCGACCACAAGGCGGTACTCATCAGGGTTCACGAACGCGTTCTCCAGGGCAGATGCAACACTCTCGTACAGTTTGGCTCTGTAGACTGCGGACTCCGCCTTGCGCAGTGCCGCATACAGCGGCAACATCTCCTCATCAATCTCGCCCGCCTCGACCGCTTTCGTCAGGTGTCTCATGTATCTGCCCTCAGCGACGCGACATCTCTCCGCAAACCAGACTCTTGCATCCAGTTCCTCGATACTCATGTACCGCTTCTCTTCGAGAAGGGGCGCCATCAGTTCTTGCACCCGCGCATAGCGGTAGTCCTCCGGCCAATTGAAGGTGTCACTAGCCAAATGTAGGTACATATGCGCCAGATAGACGCGAAGGTTCATGTTGATGTCCGGCTCGTGGGGGAATGCTGCTCTATACTTGGCGGGCAGCGGCTCCAACGAATCGGGATAACGCTTCAGCCAGTCATATGCCACCTCTTCCACTTCGTCAGGAAGCCCTTCTCCGGCGGCAAGCACAATTCGCTTCATGGTCGCCCACCTTTCGACGGCGTACGGGAGGCCCTCCGTCGAAAGCAGTTCCCTGGACGCCTGAAGCTGCGCAAGCGATCCAAACCGCCGATCCAGCACCTTGTCGAAAAGCTGCGTTTGCCGATCCGTCATCGGGACGTACTCCGGATCAAGGCCCGGCTGGATGGCTCCGATGGTCAGATTGCCCATATAGGGGTCTGCGACAAGCCATTGGCCATACGCTTGGCCGGGGACCGCGAACCATGCGAGCATGGCGATCAGCACAAGAGCCTTTAGCGGCCTGGCTTCGCTTGGAGTAATCATACTTGCATCTCCCACCCTAATGTAACGTTACTCCGTGAATAGCAACGGACTGCATCCCCCTTCCGCCAGCGGAGGGCCGCCCGGTAACCAACGGCGCGGCGCCAATGCCTACACGCGAAGACACTCATTTGGCGAAGCGGCCAGCCGAAAAGCTTGACAACGGGCCTAGTCTCCGCAGATATCACCACTTATCAACGCGCAGACGGTGTCGCTCAGAAACTCCGCCTCGTCAAACGACTCAACGGCTGGCGTCTCATACACTCTTGTGCATTCGCAAGCACCTTCATGCGTTTCTCGACTCATTCTGATCCTCTCCGTGCTTCCCTTGACGTCGCCGAGCGTGTAGGCTCACAAGGCTGTTACCCCCGACGACGATGTGTCTGTCAACCGCCGCGCTTTCTGCTTTCCACAATACCCCGAGCGACCTATTCGAACCCCGAATCCTGAGATCTGGGGCGCAGGGCGTCACAATACCCATTGCCAAATCCACTGATAATAGAATAGGACGCCTTGAGGTTTGTGTCAACCCAAAACCATCACCAAAACCATCAGTAATCCCCAACTTCTGGACATCAGCGGATATGGACTTGTTTGCAGCGGCCCAGTTGTTTCTCGAATCGAATTTCGGGGTGCTGCCGGTGTTGGAGGGGGATCGGCTCGTTGGCCAGTTGCGGCGCCGGGATATGCTGATGGGGGCCCGCAGACTACAGCGTGCGGTAGCCAGGGAGATGGCGGAGGAGGGCGCAAGCCTGAAGGCGATGCAGCACCCAGAGTCCATTCAGGAACTCCAGAGACTCACGGGGTCGCAGAAAAAGGAGCAGCTTGCGGCCGTGCTGAGCAGGCGACATCACATGGACTGAGCCGACCGAGGTAGGTGTCGCGGTTGAGGGGAAACAAGAACAGTGGAAGCGGCGTCGAGAGTCCTGAACGTCTTTCGGTACACACGCACCGAATGCCTAAGTCCGTCGCGGGACTGTCGCTAAGCGACTCTCGCTACGCGGCTTCCACTGACATCCGGATTGTACCACGGGGTGTTCGAAAAGGCAAATGATCGAGGCGGCCATCGCCGCCGGATCAGTCACCGTTCTCGGCGCCACCGGGCTCTGTGCCGGGCTGCCGGGAGCCCTTCCCGAGGAACAGGGGCCAGTAGACGAGGGTGATCCAGAGGAGAAACGGCAGCGTGAGGAAGAGCTGTGCCAAGGCGGTAGGCAACTGGGGATGGGCGGCGATCGAGTCCGCCCAGGTGTAGGCCAGCCCGAGGTAGAGTCCGTGGCACGCGATGAGCACGGCTGCGCCCACCGCGAGCGCGCCGATGCGCCGGCGGACTCGCAGTCCGCGGGTGGCCAGGACGAGGGCGATGTAGGGGGCCATGTTGGATACGAGCTGACCGACGGCGATCCGGCGTTCGTGTCCCGCGGCACCGAAGGCGAGGGCTGAACTCGTATTGAGCAGGCCGGCGGTTTCGACGGCGACGTGGTCGATGGGGTGTTCGATGAAGCGATTGAGCATCAGGCGGGTGGCGAATCCGAGCGCGGAAGCATACCAGGGCAGGATGAGCCACCAAAGGGCGAGGCACAGGGGGGCGAGCAGGGCGAACCGCAGGACGAAGAGGATCACGCTGCTCGATGGAGGCCGCGCGCTCATTTGTCGATCCGCCTGACAATGAACTCGGCCCACAACAGCCAGACTCCCACAACAAACACGAGGTAGATGCCCTGCCATCCGTACTCGTGGGCAAACGTGAAGAGATCGCCGCCGCCGGTGTAGGCGCCCAGGAAGGCCAGACACGCCAGCCGCAGCACGTTGACGGCGTAGAGCAGCGGGAGGCCGAGGACAATGCCCACGAGGCGTTTCCGCCATCGCACCGGAAACGCCACGACGGCCGCGAAGAAGATGCTCATGGCGGGAAGCGCGCCGCAATCGGGCACGACGCTGAACCGGAAGGAGAGGCCGTCGGGCGGCGCGGACGGGGCGCTGTCGGGGGCTGTCACGCCGTCCGGTTCGGCGGGGCGGACGGGCTCGGAAGCCACGAAGCACACGAGCGGCCCGAGTTGGGCCTGCTGATACGCAAGGCGGGCGGCCCGGGCCTTGAGGAATGCCACCTGTCGGTTCCGCCATTCGCTCACGTGCTGGGCGAACTCGCGGAGTTGTGCGGCAAGGGCATCATCCTGTTCGGGCACGTTCTCGCCCACGATTTCGAGCGATTCCTGTGCGCGGGAGAGAAACACGGCCAAGCCCGGTTCGGCGGCACGGGTGGCGCCGTTTTCGCCGGAAGGCCGAATGGAGTGTTCGAGTTCGCGGACGCCTTGCCGGATATAGGCAATGAGTGCGCGGGGATCGCGCGAATCCGGGGGCGGAGATGGGGACAATGTGGCCAACTGGCAGGATTCGGCGTCGATCTCGGCCCGGGCCCGCAGGCACCTGTAAGACCATATTTCCCAAGCCGTTAGGGGCGCCGTTCGGCTTGACTCGGGCAGGTCAATCTGATCTGAGCCGGCCAAGCTGGCGCGGATCTCGGCCTCGCGGCCCTCATATGCGTCGAGGTTCTCGAGCTGGCTGGAATGGCCGGCGAGTTCGAGGGCGAATGAGGTGTGGCGGGCAACCTGGAACAGATACCACCGCATGGGCAGCGTGCCGACAGCATACCGGCCGGCCGTGAGGAGAGCGCCCGTGATGACAAGGAAGGCGGCCGCAAACGTCAGGGCGCTCCGGCGGGTAGCCCGCGGGGCCGGGCCGCCGTTTCCGTGGGCCTTCGGGGCATCCTCTGTCATGGGCTCTTCCTGACGACACGCATCACGCTCACCCGATCCACGTCCAGACCACGGGGCCGCTGGCCTGCCTGCGGGGTTCACAACAACAGAGGCCGGCACGCGACAATTGAAGGACGCCGGCGGCCCCGGCGCACGCGGCGGCAGACGCCCCGCCCGGCACGGCCCGCTACTGATACACGATCACCTGGCTGTCGACCTGGAGGACGGGCGGCTTGCTCCAGCCGTTCCACTTGAAAAGATCGCTCAGGCCGACGCCGTATTGTGCAGCGATCGTGGAAGGGTTCTGCCCGGGAGTGACGGTGTGGACAACCTTCGTGGGGGCGGGAGCCGCCGTGCCGGCATCGGGGGGGCAGACGAGGCACTCGTCGCCGACTTGGAGCACGGACTTCTTGTCGAGCTTGTTCCAGGCCAGGAACTCCTCGACGGACACGCCGTATTTCTTCGCGATTGTCCAGGGGTTCTCGCCCTTCGCGACCTTGTGTTTGCGGGCCGGGGCCGGGGACGGCGCGCTCTCCGGGGCGGCGCCCTTGGAGGCCCCCACGGCGGCGCCTTCCGCGGGCTCGGCGGAAGGCCCGGCTGGCGCGCTCGAGTACACGACGAGCCGCTGCCCGGGAAGGATGGTGGACTTCTTCGTCAGGCTGTTCCAAGCCAGCAGATCGGCCAGGTCGACGCCGTAGCGGGAGGCGATGGTGCCCGCACACTCACCCTTCTTGACGGTATGCACGGTCTTCTGGCCGGACGGGGCCGCGGCGAGCGCTTCACCCGGGGCGGAGACGAAGAGCGTAGAGTCGACGTGGATCTTGGAGCGCCGGCCGAGGCCGTTCCACTCCTGCAACTGCTTGACGGTCACGTTGTGGGCCTTGGCGATGTCGTAGAGGCAGTCACCCGGCCGGACGCGGTAGGTCTTCCGGCCGTCAGCGCCGGTGGCCGCGGCGTAGCTGGCCTGGGACGGGGCGGCCTGGCCCGCTCCGGGGATAATGAGGCGTTGGCCGACCTGGAGACGCCGGGCAGACTTGATCTTGTTGATGCGCATCAGCTCGTCGGTTGACACGCCGTAGCGGGCGGCGATTCTGGAGGGGCTTTCGCCGCGCTTCACGACGTGGACGCCGGGCTGCAACTGGGGCGTAGTCTTGAGGGCCGCGAGAAACCGATCGTTGGCGGTTGCGGGCACGTTAAGGGCGTATTCCTCGTCAAAGGGAGTTACGTCGAGCCGGAGCTGTGGATTGAGGGCCTTGAGCGTCCCGGACGACAGGCCACACGCCTGATCAAGCTGTTCGAGCGCGTAGTACCCCTTCACGGGCAACTGGACGGTATTGTCGGGGGTCTCGGGCGACACGCTGAATCCGTACTTGGCGGGCTCGCGCGCGACGAGCACCGAGGCGCACAGCTTAGGGTAGAACTCCTTGGTTTCTAGGCGGAGGTAGCGGTCGGCGGCGCGGGTTTCGAGGAGCCGCCAGAGATCGCGTTCCCCGCCGGAGGCGTTGACAACCTGGTCGATGCGCTGTTCTCCGCAGTTGTAGGCGGACACGGCCAAGGGCCAGTTCCGGCCGAACATCTCGTAGAGGTCGGTGAGGTAGGCGATGGCCGCACCGGTGGCCTTCTTCCAGTCGTAGCGCTCGTCGACGTAGCTGTCGACTCGCAGGCCGTACCGGCGGCCAGTAGACGGCATGAACTGCCACATGCCGGCGGCGCCGGCCCGGGACAGGGCCGACGGATGGAACTGGCTCTCCACCATGGCGAGCCACACGAGGTCGCGCGGCAGGCCGGCCTCGACGAATCGCTCCTGAATGTAGGGCAGATATTTGGCGCTGCGGTTCAGGCCGGCGCAGAAGTTCTTCGGATAAACCTGTTGGATCTTCTCGCGCTGCCGGGCAATGCGTTCGGGCAAGGGCTCGGGAATGGGCAGGCCCTCGGCCGCTTCTCCCGGGAACTGCGCGGGCCGCCATTCCTTGGGCCGGTTCCGTCCGGCGAGGCGCATCTGCTCGGTGGCCGCACCGAGGATCCGGCCGAAATCGGCACGCATGTTGTAGAAGACTTCCGGCTCAACATCGGCCTGAACCAGAAGCTCCAGCATCATCGTGTAGTCGCGGAGCGCGGCCTCATGATCGCCCCGCTCCTGGGCCGCGTTGGCCGATTCGAGGGCGTCCTCCGCGGCAGCGAGCAGTTCTTCGGGGGTACGGGGCCGGACGGGCTGGAGTTCCTGCCGGCCCACTTCGGCCGAGGGGAGCGGGTCGAACTGGTGGCTTGCCACTTCGCCCGGAGGGGTGGTCGTGACGCATCCGGCCGCAAACAGGGCAGCCAACGCGCCGAGAGCACCGATTTTTCGAGTTGTCGCTATGCGCAAGGCGTCACATACTCCTTATGTCTCACCGCCGCCAAGACTTCTCCACCCCCACGGGTAGTTTAGACAACAACCCGTTGCGTGTCAAGAGCGGCGACCCCCATATGGTGTGGTCGGAGACCCCGCTGAGCGGTCTCTCCCCCGGACGCGGCGGGCTCGGCTCACGGGAGCGCCGCCAGCATATCAGTAACGCGGACGAACTTCTCGCGCGGCTTGCCTTTGGGCCGGCCGCGCTCGACCTCGGCCGCGTCGATGATGCGCCACTCGTCGTAGCCGACCACGCGGACGCCGCGGGATGCCAGGAGTTGGCGGACGGCGGCAGAGTCGGGCGTGGGACAAGGCGGCAACTGGCCCGAATCGGCGAGGAGGGCGCGCACGGTTTCCTGGCTGTCGGGCTTGTTGTTGCCAATGATACCGCTAGGGCCGCGCTTGATCCAACCCACGGCGTAGAGCCCGGGCACGGCCTCTCCCGAATGCTCGATACGGCCTTCCCGGTTGGGGAAGGTGCCGGTCCGGGGGTCGAAGGGGACACCCGGGATGGGCAGGCCGCGATAGCCCACGCTGCGGAACAGGATGCCGCAGGGCAATTCCTCGGTGAGGCCGGTGCCGACGGCCCGCTGATGGAAAGGCTCGCCTTCGAGACGGTTTCGCTCGAGCACGACGGTGTCGAGGCGGTCAGTTCCTTTGAGTTCGACGGGGCTATTGAAGAAGCGGATATGGCACCGTTTGGAGGTGGTTCCGGCCGGACGGGACGCGAATTCGCGCAAGAGATTGAGGTTCTTGCCCGACTTGCTGCCGGCGGGATCGTCGAGTTCGGCCTGGCTGACGGGATCGATTTCGAGTTCGCCGGGAATGACAACAGGTCGGCAGTCGTCGAGTTGGCCGAGTTCCTTGAGTTCAGGCGGGGTGAATTTGGCCTGGACAGGCCCCCGGCGCCCGATCAGATAGATATCCTTGACGTTGCTGCCGGCGAGGACATCGAGGGCGTGCTGGGCGATGTCGGTGGTGCGGAGTGCGTCGACCGGCGTGGCGAGGATGCGGGCGACATCGACGGCGACGTTGCCTTGTCCGATGATGACAGCGCTGTCGCAGGATAGGTCGAAGGTGCAGTCGGTATAGTCGGGATGGCCATTATACCAGCCGACGAACTCGGTGGCGGTGTGACTGCCGGGCAGATCCTCGCCGGGGAGGTTGAGGGGGTTGTCGGTTTCGGCGCCGCAGGCGAAGATCAGCGCGTCGTAATGCTGGATGAGTTCGGCGACGTGAATGTCGCGGCCGACGAAGACATTTCCGAGAAACGAGAATCCGTCGCTGGCCGCGATGCGGTCATAGACGCGGATAACGCTCTTGATCTTGGGGTGGTCGGGGGCAACGCCTCCGCGGACGAGGCCGTAAGGCGTGGGTAACCTGTCGAACATGTCGACAAGGACGGAAGCGTCGGATTTCAGCAAAAGGGCCTCGGCGGCGTAGAACCCACTCGGGCCGCTGCCAACGATGGCGACGCGAAGGGGACGGGCGTCGGTTCCGAGTTCCGGCATGGGGCGCTCCTGCAATCTACTGTCTGGCAATGACTCGTGTGGATGCGTGGCGCATTCACACCCGTTCGATGATGGTGGCGGTGCCTTGGCCATATCCGATGCACATGGCCTGGAGGCCGTAGCGGCCGCCGGTTCGCTCCAGTTCATGCACCAGCTTCGTCATGAGCACGCCGCCGGTGGCGCCGAGGGGATGGCCCATGGCGATGGCGCCGCCATTCACGTTGACGCGCTCCATGGGCGGATCGAGTTCCCTGGCCCAAGCCAACACGACGCTCGCGAAGGCCTCGTTCACCTCGATGACGTCCATATCGCCGATGCCGAGGCCGGCGCGGCGCAGAACCTCGCGGGTGGCCGGAATCGGGCCGGTGAGGGTGAGTTCAGGGTCGCTGCCCACGGCGACGCGCGCGACAACGCGGCAGCGCTTCCGAAGCCCGAGTCGTTCGGCTTTCTCTTCCGAAGCCAGGAGGATTGCGACGGCACCATCGGTGAGTTGGCTCGAATTTGCGGCGGTGACAACGCCGGCCTCCTGAAATGCGGGCTTGAGAGCGGCCATTCTCTCACGGTTCGGGTTGGGCCGGATGCCCTCGTCGGTGTCGATGAGGGCCTGGGCCCCGTCGCGCTCGATGGTGACGGGCACGATCTGGCCTCTGAACCAGCCCTTCTCGGTGGCGCGTGCGGCGCGCTCGTGGCTGGCCGCCGCAACCTCATCGAGTTCCTCGCGGGATAGGCCCCAGGCCGCGGCGATCTTCTCCGCACAAACGCCCATGGTGTCGAGTTGGTAGGGGAACTCGGCGAGGAATTCATCGGTGAACACGCCCCAGGTGGTGCCCATGGGCAGGTGGCTCATCATCTCGATGCCGCCCGCGATGACGAGATCCATGTCGCCGGCCACGATGGCCTGCGCGGCGAAATGGACGGCCTGCTGGCTCGAACCGCACATGCGATCGATCTGGACGGCGGCCACGCGATAGGGGAATCCGGCTTTGAGGAGGGCAAGACGGGGGATGTTGGCGCCCTGAAGCCCGGTGGGCGCAGTGCATCCGGCGATGATGTCCTCGATGTCGCCCTTGTCGACACCGGCCCGGGCCACGAGTTCCGAGAGTGTCAGGGCGAGCAAATCGACGGGGTGAAATCCGTGGAGGATGCCGTCTTCCCGAGCCCGCCCAAGGGGCGTGCGCACCGCCTCGACAATGAACGCATCGCGCATGAGTCGCCCTCCTTCCGCAGTCAATTGCACCGGCCCGGTTCGAGGCCTCGATTCTAGCATACGCCCGGGGCCCGGATCAGGGCTTGGGAAACGTGCAACAGGGGATTCCATGGGTTGAGGCGTCGCGGCTCACCCGGGGATGTCTCCCTATTCCCGGTGGAAGTCGCGTTGCCGTGCCGTAGGCAGCAGTTCGGGCGTTTTGGGCGCGGACACGTCGAGTGTGCCGGAGGCGCCCATGATGGTGTTGAGGCCCGCATTCCCGCTGGTGCCCACGTAGATGAGGTGCCAGGTGTCTCCAATGACGACTGTGGTTGCCCCGTCGAGTTCTTCTTCATCGTATGCGCCGGGGGCGCCGTTGTCCAGAATCTTCCGCGATTCGCGCGTCAGCGTCTTGCCGTCGGCGGCGAGGTAGATCTCGTAGAGTTCGAGGGTACGTTTACGGCCGCCGGAGGATCGGTGGCCGAAGGACGCGATAGCGAGGTATTCGCCGTTACCGAGATCGGTGATGGAATGGGGGTCGACGGTGCGACGCCGGACGATCCGATCGCCGTCGACGGCGTAACCTTCGATGGAATCGAAGATCTGGAGGCGCTCCCAATGGATGGCGTCGTTGGATCCCCACATGGCGCCGTGGAAATCGTCGCCGCCGCCATGAAGGGAGTAGCCGACGAAGGGGTAGTCGACGCCGGAGAAGGGGTTCGGAGCCCATCGGAAATAGCCCGTATGCCCGTCGCCGATGTCTTTAGCCGGATCGTAATCGAGGACAATGGAGTCCTCGTCGCCGTTGATCCGGGCGAAATTGACGCCATCCTTCGATGTGGCCAGGAGCGTGGACTGGCCGTGGCCTGCGCCCGCGTTGTGATACGTCATGTACACCGTGTGGCCGATGACGTTCACGCAGGGCGTTTCCGTCTGCCGCCCCTGAGTACTGTCGATGAATACCGGGTTGGCCGCGGGCCTCTCGCCGAGGTAGTCGAAGGCGCCCGCGGCAAGGGCCTGATCGTAGGAGAGCCAGTTGGCGGGCTTTGTCGGGTTGCCGTTGCATAGATAGAGCCAGATGCCCCCCGGGCCGCTGGCGTGATCCGTCGAGAAGTACAGGGCATAGTCGTAGGGGAAGCCGGCCACGTCCTTCATGTCCACCAGCGAGGTGTAGTACGGCCCGGGCTTGGGCATTCCGGGTGGGTGCGGGATGAGTTGGCCGTGCTTTTCGAAGGCGAAATGGGTGGTGCGAGCGTCCTGCCCGGCGCGGGACGCGTCCTGCCCGCCCGCAGCGGCCGGAACGAGCAGCACAGCCAGAACAGCCAGAACAGCCGCGTGCGGGCTCAGTGTTCTTGTCAGCAACGCTTCGACAGGTTTCATTCGCACTCTCTCCTCTCACAACCGGTGGTATTCCCCAAGCGTGTTGCCCGCCATGGACGTGAACTCCCTACCAGAGTATGCGAAAGAGCCCGGCGCCCGATCAAACCCCAGATTCTAATACTAAGTGCACGGTTTGAGGGTGAAGCCCTTTTCCGTCGGAGCCATCCGTCGCTCACCTTGAGCGGCGGCGGG
>JAFGTL010000562.1 GCA_016934125.1 Candidatus Hydrogenedentota bacterium | reverse complement strand
TGTAGGTGACGAAATACACGGACGCATCGTCGTGGATGCCATAGTTCTCCATACGGAGGAGGTTAGCATACAAGGTCAACGAAACCACAGCGCGGTTGCCGCGTCCGGCAGTAGCCGTACGCGCATGTGCCGCGCGCGGTGGTGGGTGGCGGCTATGAGTCTAGCACAGCCGCCCCCTGCCGGGCAACAGAAATGGGGAGGCATCCGAGGCTCAGCCGTCCCTACGGGACTGGATACAGGGATGGGCTCGAGTCCCACCGTTGGAAACGGTGGGCTATTCCCGGCCGCCCCTACGGGGCTACAGGACGCTCGCTACGGGATGCTCCGTCCCGGGGCGCTCCCCCGGGGACGCTCCCTCTGCGATGGTCGCCCCGCGCGCCCGCCGCGTAGGGGTGCGCTCCTGGCCGCATCACATGAAGGCCCCACGAATCGGCCCCGATCCGCGTCCATTCGTCCATTGGTGTCCATTCGTGGTTTACGTTCCCCTCTGCGCGCGCTCGGCCGACTTGACACGTCTGGCCGGGGCGATATATGACGGGTGTACTCGAGCGAAGGAAGACGCCAGGCCCGTGCGACTCGGGCGGCGGCGAAACCAGGAGAAGGGGTCGAACACCATGTGGAACGTGGCATTGCTGACGGTGTTGTTCGTGACGCCGGCCGCGATCGCGGCGGCGGATGTCTCGATGGAGACGATGGCGTACGGCGGATGGCCGAACTGCGTCCGGCTGAGCAACGGGCGGGTGGATCTGGTAGTCACGACGGATGTGGGGCCGCGCATCATCCGGTTCGGATTCGCGGGCGGGCAGAACCTGTTCAAGGAATACGCGGAGCAGCTTGGCAAGACGGGGGGCGATGAGTGGCGGATCTACGGTGGCCACCGGCTGTGGCACGCGCCCGAGGCCAAGCCGCGGACGTATGCGCCCGACAATGGGCCGGTCACGCACGAGTGGAACGGCTCGACGCTGCGGATCACGCAGCCGGTGGAGGCGTCGACGGGCATTCAGAAGCAGATGGAGATCAGCCTGGATGCGGACGCGGATCACGTGACGGTCCTGCACCGGTTGATCAACCGGAACCAGTGGGAGGTGGAACTGGCGCCGTGGTCGTTGACGGTGATGACGCAGAAGGGGCGCGCCATCTTCCCGCAGGAGCCTTACATTCCGCACACGGAGAAGCTGTTGCCGGCGCGGCCGCTGGTGTTGTGGAACTACACGGACATGGCCGATCCGCGGTGGACGTGGGGGGCCAAGTATGTCCAACTCCAGCAGGATCCCAAGGCCACCGCGCCGCAGAAGATCGGCATCCTGAACACGCTGGGCTGGGCCGCCTACACGCTGGACGGCGATGTCTTCGTCAAGCGGTTTCCGTGCGTGGCCGGCGGCGAGTATCCGGATTACGGCGTGAATAACGAGACATTCACGAACGACGAGATGCTCGAGATGGAGTCGGTGGGCCCGCTCGCGCCCCTGGCGGCCGACGGCGGCATGGCGGAACACACCGAATCGTGGTATCTGTTCAAGGCGGATCTGAGCACGGATGAGGCCGCGCTCGAGAAGCAACTCACCCCGCTGCTGGCAAAGACGGCCGCCCCGAAGTAGGCGCCGGCAATGGGGGACTCCGGCGGCGAGCGGCCGGCCGGGCGCGGCCGGATCCGGCATGGATGCTGGGCGCCGGTAGCGCGGCTGGCTGGCGCGCCGCCGAGGGCGTGGGGTGCGTTCGGCGGGGTGCTGCTTGCGCTGTGGCTCGCAGGCGAGCTTGTGTGCGATCGCACCTGGCTCACGGGCCTGTGTTTCTACGTGCCGTCGCCCGTGTATGCCCTCGGGCTGGGCGGGGCGGCGGTTATGGCATGGCGGCGGGGGGGGCGGCGCGTTGCGGCCGGACTCGCCTTGGCGGCAGCCGTGCCGGCGGCGTTCTGCGTCGCCGTGGAGCACCAATGGCGGGCGCCGGAGGCGTCTGCCGGCGCGTCCCCGGGGGCGCCGGTGCTGCGCGCCGTGCACTGGAACATCTTCTACGGGAAGATGGGATGGCGCCCCATCCTGGAGGAGTTGCTCGAGGCCGACGCGGACGTGTACGTGCTGTCCGAAGTGTGGCCTACGACGCCGCTCGGGCGACTCGGGGCCGTGTTTGGCGAGGCGTACGGCGTGGCGCGGGCGGATAATCTGGTGGTCATCGCCCGAGGAAGGCTGTCGGTTCCCGAGCGACTCGCCGCGGACGGGGCGCGGGTGTATGCCGTGGACTGGACGCTCCCCGAGGGGGGCGATACGCTCCGGTTGCTCCTCGTGGATCTGCCGAGTTCGCTGCTGCGGAAGCGGGATCCGGCGCTCCGGCGGGTGATCGCGTGCATGGAAGCGGAGGCGTCCGATGTGGTGCTGGGCGATTTCAATTCGCCGCGCCGCTCCCGGGCGCTCCGGAGCCTGCCCCCCGGCTATGGGCACGCCTACTGGCAGGCGGGGGCGGGGTGGTCGTACACGTGGCCGGTGCCGGCGCCGGTGCTGGCCATCGATCAGTGCATCGCGGGGCCGCGCATCGACACGGTGCGCTACCGGCTGGAATCGTCGTGGGCGAGCGATCACCGGAGGCAGGTGCTCGAGTTCCGCGTGCGCGAGGCGCCACCGGGTTAGGCCGCGCGGGGCGATTCTGGCGAATCGGCCCCCAGGTGTTCTACGATACAGGGGCCGCGGTTCCCGCGGCCGGGATGGCAACGCAATGGGAGAGTCCAGTGAAGACAAGCGCGAAATGGAACGCGCGCGCCGCGTGGGCGGTGTGCTGGCTGATGGCGGCCGGCCTGGCAGGATGTGCCACCGCGGGCGAAGGTGCGGGGGCGGCCGCGGGGTGGCAGGCCTATCCGCCGCGGGCGGCGGCGTCGGCGGGGAAGATCGTGATCGCCCACCGGGGCGCAAGCGGTTACCTGCCCGAGCACACGCTCGAGGCGTACACCATGGCCCACACGCAAGGGGCCGACTACGTGGAGCCGGATCTCGTGCTGACGAAGGATGGCCGGTTCATCTGCCTGCACGACATTCATCTCGAGAAGACGACCGACGTAGAGGCGGTGTTCCCGGAACGTGGGCGCGAGGATGGCCGGTGGTATGCGGCGGACTTCACGCTGGCGGAGATCAAGACACTCCGCGTGCACTCGCGAGTGCGCTCGCGGTTTCCCGTGGGGACGAGTGAGTTCCGGGTGCCCACCTTCGAGGAAATGATCGAGTTGGTGCAAGGGCTCAACGGGACCACCGGGAGGACGGTGGGCATTTATCCGGAACTGAAGGCGCCTTCGTGGCACCGCAAGCAGGGGCTCCCGATGGAGGAGGCGTTCCTGGCGGTGCTCGATCGCTACGGGTATCGCGGGCCCGACGCGGCGGTATTCGTACAGTGCTTCGAGGCCGAGCCGCTCCGGCGCATGCGGAACGAGTTGGGCTCGAACGTGCCGCAGATCCTGCTGCTGGGCGGCGATCCCGAGATTCGCCTGCTCGAACCGGCGGGTTTGAAGGAGGTGGCGTCGTATGCGAACGGAATCGGGCCGGACAAGATTCTGATCGAGAAGAAGCCGGAGGTCGTGGAGGCGGCGCACAAGGCCGGGCTCCTGGTGCATCCGTACACGTTCGTGGCGGAGTTCGTGCCGCCGCAGTATGCCGGGTTCGAGCAGGAACTGGCGGGGTTCTACTTCGAGTACGGCGTGGACGGGCTGTTCACCGACTTCCCGGATCGAGCGGTGCAGGTGCTCGTATCGCCGCCGGAAACTGACGCCGAATAGGCGCAAAGCCGGCAGCAAGCCGTGCGGGGTGCCGTGCACCGGGTGAGGAGTAGCCGGCAACCTGAACGGGAAAGGGGGGCGATCGATGGGGAGCATACGCTCGGCGGGGATGTGCGCGCCGGTGGCGCTGATGGCTACGCCGTGTGCGGCGGACGAGGATAGCGCGGAACTCGAGCCTCTGAACCGGTTTCCGCGGATGATGCAGGAATACCTGACCGCGCGCCTCCGCGCTGTAT
The DNA here is from genome assembly GCA_016934125.1 of Candidatus Hydrogenedentota bacterium. Lineage (GTDB taxonomy): Bacteria > Hydrogenedentota > Hydrogenedentia > Hydrogenedentales > SLHB01 > JAFGTL01. Next base: position 1,129 of record JAFGTL010000562.1, on the reverse strand, counting down.
ACGAGGAGAACACGCGGCGCGTCATGGCGCTGGACTCGAAACGGGACGCCCGCCGCTACGTTTCCGCGCTCCAGGGCCGGATGAGGCGGATCTTCGGCCCGATGCCGGAGCGCACCGATCTGAACCTGCGCGTGACGGGGGAACTGGAGCGGGACGGCTACGTGGTGCGGAAGCTGATCTTCGACAGCCGGCCGGAGTTCCCCGTTACCGCGAACCTCTACATCCCGAGAGGTTTCGAAGGGTCGCGGCCGGCGGTGCTGGCCTTGTGCGGCCACTCGATGGACGCGAAAGCCTACGAGCCGTATCAGGCGTTCGTGCAGGCCCTGGCGCGCATGGGATACATCACGCTGGTTTTCGATCCCATCGGGCAAGGGGAGCGGATCCAGTATCACGACGGCAAGGGCGGCTCGGAGGTGGGTGGCCCGGTGATCGAGCACAACTTCATCGGCCGACAGCAGGTGCTCGTGGGCGAGTTCATCGGCACGTGGTTCGTGTGGGACGGCATCCGCGCCATGGACGTGCTGCTGGCCCAGGAGAACGTCGATCGTGCGCGTGTCGGCGTGACGGGCAACTCGGGCGGCGGCAACATGACGGTGTACGCGGTGGCCACGGATCCGCGGATCACCATGGCCGCGCCGTCCTGCTGGGTGACGAGCTGGCACCACAACGGCGTCAATGAGGAGCCCATCGACGCGGAGCAGTGCGCCCTCAACGCCCTCGGGCTGGGGATAGAGCAGAGCGATCTGCTGTTGGCGCGCGCGCCCATGCCCATCCTTCTTGTCACCCAGGAGCAAGACTTCTTCGATCAGCGCGGGAGCCACGAGGCCTTCGAGCGGATGAAGCACGTCTACCGGCTCCTCGGGGCCGAGGAGAGTGTGGCGTATCACGTGGGGCCGGGCGTCCATGGCTTCTCGCAAGATGGCCGGGAGGCGATGTATGCCTTCTTCAACCGGCAGGCCCAGGTAGATCGGCCGGGCACCGAGCCTGAACTGGCCTACGAGGCCGTGGCTGACTTGCGCTGCACCGAAACCGGGCAGGTTGACGAGCTCGGCGCCCGCTCGATCTTCGAGTTCACCCGCGAGAAATCGCGCGCGCTCGCCGGGCGGCGGGGAACCCCGTCCGGTGAGGA
>JAFGTL010000561.1 GCA_016934125.1 Candidatus Hydrogenedentota bacterium | reverse complement strand
TAGATCTGGCCCGTCACGAAGAAGAAGTCGTAGCAGACGCCGTGCAGCAAGATGCCGCCGTAGAACATGAACACCAGGCTGTCGGCGTTGCCGAAGGCGAAGAGCAGATACCGTGCCACCCACGCCAGCATGCCCACAAGCAGCATCTTCTTGACGCCCAATCGCGCGAAGAAGAAGGGCATCACGAGCATGAAGAACACTTCCGAGGCCTGCCCGAGCGTCATCTTCGCGGCAACCCCCTCCATGCTTGTCGCATTCAGGAAGCCGTTGGCAAGCTGATAGTAGAAGGCCAACGGAATACATACCAGCAGTGAGGCCCCTACGAATACCGCAAACGACCGATCCTTGAGGAGCCTGAGGGCGTCGAGGCCCAGCACATCCGCCATGGTGACCTTCTGGCCCCTTGATTTGGGCGGCGTGTTCGGCAGGAAGAACGAGTACACGCCGAGGACGAGCGATGCGAGCGCCGCCATCTTCATCGGGATCGGCGAAGCCTCCACCTGTAGATCCTTGAAGACGGCCTTGTCCAGCACGAATGTGATGATCAAGCCCGCCACGATCCAGCCCAGCGTGCCCAACACGCGAATCGGCGCGAACTCCTTCTCCGGATCCTTCATCTGGTTGAACGCGATCGCGTTCGTCAGCGCCAGCGTCGGCATGTAGCACAGCGCGTACGCCAGCAGCACAAAGAAGAAAACAACGGGCTGGTCGAGTTTTGACACATAGAACATCAGCACCGCGCCGAGAAGATGCATGATCCCCAGGACCTTTTCGGCCGAGAAGAACTTGTCGGCCACCATGCCCACGAAGAACGGCGAGAGAATCGCCGCGTAGGCCGTGGTGCTGTACGCCTGGCCCTTCCAGAACCCACCGAAGTTAAGCCCATCCTCCCCCAGATAGGTGCTCATGGTCACACACCACGCCCCCCAGATGAAGAACTGGAGGAACATCATGATGGATAACTCAATCCGAATTCGCATGCTCATCTGCACGTTTCTCCTTGGCGTTCACAGCCGCTCCGTCCGCGTCGGATCCCGTCCCCATGCCAAGCATGAGGGGTTCTACTTCCCCCGCCCCTCCCGTGCAGCCGCCAGCGGGCTTCCTTCTGGGCCTCCCCATCCCCGCCGGCGGCGGAGGAACCGTCGGCCGTAATCCTACCAGCCCGCCGCAGAATGGTCAATTCGCCCGTTCCGGGACGAATCCCCCGAAACGCCCGCCCCCGCTGGCCAGGGGCCTGTCAGGCGGGGGCTATGCAAGGCTGCCAAGCGCCGCCCGGATGAGCGCCGCGATCCGCCTGGACGCGCGGCACGCCGTCTCGACGACGTGGGCGTGCGTGAGCACCTGCGGCTGGCAGCAATTGTTGGTGATGCACGACACCGCCGCCGCGCGCAGCCCGAGTTCCCTGCACCGGCACAGCTCCGGCGCGGTGCTCATGCCCACGGCGGCCCCGCCAAGGCGCTGCAGCGCCGCGATCTCGGCCCGTGTCTCGTAGCTGGGCCCATGCACCCACATGTAGGCGCCGCGGTGGTCGCAGCGCGGCACTTCGATGTCCGGCTCGATGGACTCGGGCGCTTCCGGCCAGCCCCGGTAGGGCATGGGGCGTACGCGCTCGACGGCGAGCAACTCCCCGGGCTCCATCTCCGGGAGCAAGCCGCCGGCCGCGTTGGTGAACAGGATCGTGCGCACCCCGGACGACGCGAGGACGTCGACGGTGCGAACCACTTCGCCTACGGCGAGTCCTTCATACACATGCAGCCGGCCGCACTGGAGCACGACGGGATGGCCGCCGCACACCCCGTGGAGGAAGCGGCCGGCATGGCCCGGCACGGCGCTGGACACGAGCCCCGCCACCTCGTGGAAGGCCTGTTCCCGCTCGACGCGATCCAGCAGGCCGCGGAGATCGATCCCGGATCCGGCCACGATACCCAGCGGCGCCGGCGTCATGCCGGCCACGCGGACGGCATGAAGATCCGCCGGTAGAGGTGGAACGCGTACTGATCCGTCATGCCGGCGACGAAATCCACCGTCCGGCGCTCCAGCGAGTCCTCGGGCGAGCCCGCGGCGCTGTCGGGCGTCGGATGCTCGAGCAAGTGGGCGTACAGATCCACCAGGAGCTTCTTCGCCTTGGTGATTTCGCGATGGATGGCTTCGCCGGGGTATAGGCTCTCGTACAGGAACGCGCGCAAGGCAACGGTGGCCTCGCGCACCTCGTCTTCCATGGCAATGGCGCCGTCCCGGCTGCCGTGCACCAACCCGCCCACCATCCGATCGATCCGCTCCGAGGCCGTCGTGCCGACCACGCGGACGGCGTCCCGAGGCAGATCATCGGGCGTGATGAGCCCGCCGCGGATGGCATCGTCGATATCGTGGCTGATGTAGGCGATGGCGTCGCAGACGCTCACGATGTCCCCCTCGAGGGTGCAGGCGCTCTTCACCGGCTGGCCGGCGAGGATGGCCTTGCCCTTCGAGTGGTTCCGGATCCCGTCGCGAACCTCGAAGGTCAGGTTCAGGCCCGGGCCGTGCCGGGTGGATTCGAGTCGATCCACAAGGCGCAGGCTTTGTTCAGCGTGGTGGAACCCGGGGGCGTACACCTCGTTGAGGGCCGTCTCGCCGGCGTGGCCGAAGGGTGTGTGGCCCAGATCGTGGCC
>JAFGTL010000560.1 GCA_016934125.1 Candidatus Hydrogenedentota bacterium | reverse complement strand
GTTTGCATTCCGGCCCGCGGGCGTGACAGCCTGTAGCTCCATTCCGGCCGGCCGCGCCGCCGCGTTCCGGCTTGAACGGGGCCAACGGGAACGAGGAGGAGGTGGCGAATGCCGGTGGTTGGGGCCGTCTTGACGGGGGTCGCGCTGTTCACGTGTGGGCAGGCGCCCGCGGGAGATCCCGTTCCCGTGGTGATCGGCGTTGACACGGCCGGCAGTTACCACAGCTACTTCCACCAGGAATCGTGTTGGAAGGTGCCCGTTTTCTTCGACGCGCTCCGCGATCTCGGCGTCACGCACGTCAACTTCCACGTCTTCCCCCCGAAGCAAGGGGGCGATCGGAAGAGCGAGATCATGGCCGGGAATCTGCACGCCCTGGATGACGCCGTGCGCGCCGAGGGCATGACGTACACCCTCTCCATCGAGACACCCAACTTCTGCCCCGCGGCGGAGATCACCGCCGGGATCAATGAATACGATCAGCCCGGCGGCCGCCATTTCTGGCTCCTCCGCCCTGAATGGCTCCGGCCACTGCTGCCGCCCGCTCGTCCCGAGCCCGTGCTCAAGGCCGTCATCTACGATGAAGCGGCCCACATGCAGCTCTCGAACAACAAGTACTCCAACTTCCCGAAACATGACTTCGACAGGCCCTTCTTCGTCGACACCCACGGCCTGTCCATCGAAGAGGCGTACTCACGGCTCGTCGCCGAGTGCGTTCGTATCCGAACCGAACACTATGGCGGCATGGTGCAACTCAACACCGAGCAAGTCTGGCCCGATCTCTTCCATCTCTTCGCCCGGGCCGGATGGACGGCCGCGCCCAAGCTCCTCAAGGAGCACCTGAATCCCATCGTGCTCTCTATCGCCCTCAGCGCCGCTGTCCAATACCAGGATCGCGGCGTCCACTTCTGGGCATCGCCCGATCTCTGGCACCGTGGCCATTACCCTGGCCATCCCCCCGAGTCGCTCCGTTCGGCGCTCCTCATGGCCTACTGGCTCGGCGCCGAGTGCATCTATGTCGAGAACGTCGATTTCAGTGGCGTGCCTGACGGCACGGGCACGCGGAGGAGTCACCCCCGCCATCCCGAAGCGGATCCCGAGGGCTCCCTGCTGGCCTGGCAGGATCGCGACCACTACGCCCTGACGGCCCACGGCGAAGTGCTCCGGGCCTTCGCCACCGAATACGTGCCCGCCCATCCCCGCACCGTAGACTGGCGCACCTACCGGCCCCGCGTCGCCATCGTGCGTCTGCCGGATGGCGGCTGGGGGCAGTTCGACGCCGGCGACGAGCCGTTTCCACACAGCGAGGCGGCCTCTCGCAACCGGCTCCTCGGCAATCGCGAGATGCCCCTCGACGAAGCCGCGTCCGAGTGGCTCCATGTCTGGCCGATTCTCACTCACGGTGCGGCCAAAGACGGCGCCATCAGCTACAACAACCCGATGGTCTATTCCGAACTGCTGGATTTCTTCATGCCCATCGATTCGGTGGGCGTGTTCGACCACGAGGTGCGGGGAAGCGTGCTCGACGGCGTCGAGTGCTTCGTGGTATGCGGCCACGCCCTGTCGCGCGAGACCTTTGACGAGATCCGCGGCCGTGTCGCCGGCGGCCAGGCTTCCTGCATCATCGCCCGGAGACTCTATGCGCGTCATGCTGGGGAACAACCCCTGCCCGGCGACTGGCTCATCGTCGACGATTTCCGCGATGACGCCGTCCGCGACGCGCTGGCGCCCTATCTCGGGCCCCCCGACGTGGCCCGCTTCCGGTTCGAGGATCAGGTGGTCGAGTTCCGCAGAGGCGAGCGCCCCAATGCGCTCAACGTGCGCGTCGCGCCCTGTCCAGATGCTATCGTTCGCCCTACATCCAAGGAGGAATAGTCCTATGCGTATCACACGACGACAACTGCTCGGCGCCGCAACGGCCGGCCTGGCGGCCGGGGCCGCCCGCGCCGCCGTCGCCCCATCCGCTCCGGCCAACGGCCCGGGCACCATCGCATCCCAGCTCAAACTGAGCTGCGCCGCCTACTCGTTCCGCCAGTCCCTGCCCCAAGGCGACAAGGCCGGCTCCATGACGCTTCACGACTTCTTTGAACTCGCCGCCGTTTGGCGATTGGACGCCGTCGAGCCCACGTCCTATTACTTCAGTTCCGAAGACAACGCCTACCTCCATTCGCTCAAGGCCAAGGCGTTCAACCTCGGGCTCGATGTCTCCGGCACGGCCATTCGCAACAACTTCTGCCTGCCCCCCGGCGACGCGCGCGATAAAGAGATGGCCCACGTCCGGAAATGGATCGATCATTCCGTCGAATTCGGCGCGCCCTGCATCCGCGTGTTCGCCGGGAGCGCCTTCAAGGACGCTGGCCGCGAGCAGGACTTCGCGTGGACGTGCGACTGCCTGCGCGCCTGCTGCGACTACGCCGGATCGCGCGGCGTGTTCCTCGCCATCGAAAACCACGGTTATCTCACCGACACCGGCCCCGATGTGCTCCGCATCGTCGAGGCCGTCGGCCACGAGTGGTGCGGCGTCAACCTCGATACGGGCAATTTCCGCGAGGCCCCCTACGAGCACATCGCGCTCGTTGCGCCTAAGGCGATCACGGTGCAGGTGAAGATCGAGGTGCGTACCGCCGATGGCAAGGGGCGCGAACCGGCCGATTTCGCGCGGATCGTGCAGATCCTGCGCGATGTCAATTACCGCGGCTACGTGGCCCTCGAATACGAGGGGAAAGACGATCCCATGGAGGCCGTGCCCCGCTATCTTGAGGCCCTGCGGAAGGCCATCGCCTCCTGATCGCGGGCCGCAACGAGCCACGTTCAGCCGGCTACGTGAATTACGAACCGGTGCCGGCATTCCCGTTTCAGATCCGGACGCGTCCGCCGGTTCTGGAAATCCTCGCCGCTCTTCGCCGTCACCGGCACCTCTGCCGGATACTCTGTCGTGACGTGCACGACCACCTCCGCGTCCCCCACGCCATCTGCGCCCGGCGTGCCCGACAGCAGCCCGGTGGCCTCGTCCACGTGTAGCCATGCTGGGCCACGCTCGATGGCGAACAGATACGCCTCCCGCTCCCAGTACGCGTGGCCCGGCTCATCGTATCGATGCTGGAAGTCGCCTATGCTCCGGATGGTGTCCAACGCATACGAATATGGTTGGCCCACGGCGGCCTCGCCCACCGGTCTCGTGAACACATAAGGCCGCGGCGCTTCCGCGAAATCCGACGGGCATCCTTCCACGCCTCGCGCGTCAACGGCCACCACCCGGTAGTAGGCCCTGTTCATGCCCGGCCCGTCTGTCGCGGGCCCGATCACCCGCAGTTGCGTGTCGGTTGTCGAGGCCACGAAGTTCCCGGGCACCGTTCCCAGGCCCGGCACCTCGTGAAAGGCCCGATTCACAGAGAATCCCCGCTCATCGCTGCCGTACACGTCATAGCGGACAGGACGCGTACCGCCGGGGTTCGGCTCCCACCGCAGGAAGAACTCGTCGCCCTCCTGCGTCAACCGCACCCCTCGCGGCACCATCGGCCCCGCCCATTCAAAACGCCATACGGGACTCCACGAGCCCCACACACCGCTTGCGAGTCTCGGCCGCACGTTCCAGTAGTACGTCTCACCCGGTGAGAACATGCCCCGCCACGGCACCCGGTGTCCGTTCTCCGGCACAACCACGTCGTAGTTCGGGCGGAACGCGTATCGCATGTCGGGACGCCGGCTGACGCGGATGTGATACCCGCTGCACCCGGGCACCGACGGCCACCGGAACTGCACATACGTCTCTCGAAGGATCTCGTGTGGCGCCGGCGACACCGGGGTTTCCGGCGGCCTCGGCGGCACAACGCTCGAACACTCAATCCACTCGTGGGTGATGAGCACCTCGTGGGGCGCGGCTGTCGTATCCGTATACTCGACTTGGTTTGTGCCCGTGGCGAGTCGCGGAAGCGCCAACGGCGCCGCGACGATATCCGTTTCGATGCGTATCCCCGCCAGAACCGATCCCGGGCCGTTCTCCACGCTGAATCGGACGTAGTGTGTCCGCCGCGGCGGATTTCCATGCAACCCCAAAGCCTCGTCTAAGTGGGCTTCGGCCCGCGCCTCCTGTCCCGAATGCCGCCACACCGGGGTGTACTCCTTGCCGTCCAGCGAACTCGCAATGGCAAATAGGGTTCCGTCCGTCCCCCCCGAGAAAACCGCCGTCGCCGTACCGCCGCAGATCGTGTAGCAGGTGTCCGTCCTTATCACGAGCGCGCCGTGCCCTTCCGCGCACACCAGCCCGTTCGCGCTGGGCGCATAACCTTCCGCGGACTCGGCCGCGCCCTCGAACGGCCCCTCCGTCAGGGCCGGTTCGTAGACAATCTTCGAGTTCCCGTAGTATCGGTGCGGGCCTTCTGAACGCTCGTATGCGTATTTGCCTACGTTATCCCATCGGAACACCATGGATTCCCCCGGCCGCAGCACGTAGTCCATTCGGTGTCCCAACAGCCCATACGCGGTGCGGCCGTCGTCAATCCCGAACAACGCCGCGTTCCGGTATGGCGCGTCCCACCCGCAAAGCGTCGGCCCGTAGCAGGCTTCCCTCCGCGCCAAGTCGTGATCCCGCACGAGCGCGTCGCCGCTCACCGGCTTGCGATTCTCGCGATCCAGGAAGAACAC
>JAFGTL010000559.1 GCA_016934125.1 Candidatus Hydrogenedentota bacterium | reverse complement strand
GGGAGCCCGGTGGCCGGCAAGGCGCAGGTGCTCATCTTCCCGAATCTGGACGCGGGCAATATCGCGTATAAACTAACCCAGTGGCTCGGCGGCGCCAGCGCGTATGGCCCGCTGCTCCAGGGAATGCGGCTTCCTGTGAACGATCTGTCGCGGGGATGCAGCGCCGACGACATTGTCGGCGTGGCCGCGGTGACGGTTGTGCAGGCTCAAATGCTTCAGTAGACGGACGAGTAGACGGCCAACCGCCTCGAGTCCCCGCGTTGGGCGGGGTGGCGACGGCAGGCGGTGCCCGTCCGGAAAGCACTCGTAACCGGTGGTTTCTGCGTCGTTCGAAGCGGAGAAGGACTGTTATGAAAGTCTTGGTTCTGAACACCGGTTCCTCGTCGGTGAAATTCCGGGTGTTTGACACGACGAACGGGCAGGCGACGGACTTGGCGCAAGGGCTCGTCGAACGGATCGGGGATGCAGATGCCAATGTCGTTTGCAGCGAGAGCCTCGAACCGGCCGTGGCGGACGTAGCGCCCATGTTCAGCAGCGCCACGGGCGGCTGGGACATCCCGAATCACAATGGGGCGATCCGCGTCATCTGCCAGATGCTCATGAGCGATCGCTGCGACGTGGTGGAAGATCTCTCGGAGATCGCGGGCATCGGACACCGTGTCGTCCATGGCGGCGAGGAGTTCTGCGAGTCCACCCTCATCGACGACGCGGTGATCAACGGCATCGAGAAGTGCAGCAAACTCGCGCCGCTGCACAATCCGCCCGCGCTCGAGGGGATTCGCGCCTGCGCGACGGCGTTTCAGGGCGTGCCCCAGGTGGCGGTGTTCGACACGGCGTTCCACTCGACGATCCCGCCCAAGGCCTATCGCTATCCGCTCCCGGCCGAGCTGTATTTCGAGCACGGCGTCCGGAAGTACGGGTTCCACGGCACCTCCCATCGCTACGTGTCGGGCGAGGCGATCCGGCTGCTCAAGAAGCCCGTGGAAGAGACGCGCATCATCACCTGCCACCTGGGCAACGGCAGCAGCATCGCCGCCGTCAAGGGGGGGAAGTGCGTCGAGACGAGCATGGGCATGACGCCGCTGGGCGGCGTGATGATGGGCACGCGGCCAGGCGATCTCGATCCCTACCTGCCGTTATTCATGATCAAAGAACTCGGCATGACGGTGGACGAAGTGGATCGCACCCTGAACAAGGGGAGCGGCCTGTTCGGCGTGTGCGGCGACAACGACATGCGCGATATCGAGAAGCGCGCCGCCGAGGGCTGCGAAACCTGCGCGCTCGCCCTTGAGATGTTCGCCTACAAGATCGCCCGGTTCATCGGCAGCTACGCCATGGTGATGGGCGGCTGCGACGCCATCGTGTTTACGGCCGGTATCGGCGAGAACGATCCCACCAAGCGCGGGCACATCCTCGAAAACGCCGGTTTCCTGGGCTGTTTTGTAGACGAGGCCCGCAACGCCGCGAACGAGGTAGTCATCAGCACGGACGAGTCCGCCTGCAAGGCGTTCGTCATCCCGACGAACGAGGAACTCGTCATCGCCTGCGACACCGCCACGCTCGTCGGAAAGAGTCCGGCCTGCCGGCAGACGGCCGTGGCCGACTGAGCGCACGCCCAGCCCGCTAAGACGGATCGCACAGCGGGGGATCTTCGAGCCAGGTCTCGAAGACGGCCTCGATGTTCTCCTTCGGATCGCGGATGCCCCATTCGCATTGCGCAACCAGGCCGCCCGCACCGTCGTCGAACGCCCGCCGGACACGCCGGACGGCTTGGCGGACTTCCTCCACCGTGCCGAAGGGGAGGATGTTCTGCCGGCAGATCTCGCCCCAGAGCGTGATTTTTCCCTTGAAGCGGCGGGCGAGTTCCTCGATATCCATGCAGAAGATCTGGGTGTTGATGGCGTCGACGCCGATCTCGATGAGATCCGGGATGATGGCCGCTGTATGGCCGTCGGAGTGGAAGAAGACATACTTCCCGGCGCGCTTGAGAACATCGCAGTAAGCCGTGTAGAGGGGCTTGTAAAGGGCGCGCCACAGATCCGGCGCGATGAGCAGGGCGTGCTGCGTGCCCCAGTCATCCATGAAGCTCACGGCGTCCACGTCGGTTGCGGCCCAGAGCTCGATCTCGCGCAGTTCGTACTGGTGGATCAGATCGCGGAGCCGGAAGAACTCGGGGCTCTGGGTGGCGATGTCCATGAACAGGTTCTGGCTGCCCCGGAGAAACTGCATGCGCTCGAAGGGCCGCACGCCGGTGCCGGCCTTCATGAACTTGTCGGAGGCGGCGCAACTCGCGTTGGTTTGGGTGAAGTCAGCCCCGTCGAGGAGTTCCCAGGGCGGCGAGAACGACTCGAGCGCCGCCCAGTCGGCCAGGGGCGGCTGCTTCACCTCGCCGGCCACGCCCGGCTCGGCGACCGTCCATTCGCAGCCCCATTCGTCCACATACGGAACGCCGACTTCGTGTGGGGTGCCGCGCGCCCTCAACGAGGCGCCGTAGGAAACGGCGGGGCCGCCGAAGTCGGATGGATACCGCGCGCTCATCTCGTCCAGTTCCTCGCCCCGGAACATGCGGACGCCGGGGAGCGCCCAGAGATCGCGGGGGGCCCGATCCGGGTGGTCGAATTCCAGCGCGCGGATGACGCGTTCCCGAGAAGTCATGGCACAGCTCCGACTTGAACAACGCGTTGATTGTGCCGGGCAGCATAGGCTGAATCCGCCGGAAACGCAAGCGCATCCGCCCCAGAGCGAACAGGCCCTTTTGAACGACACATAGGCACGGGCTACACTGGGCCTGACGGCCGGGCGAGGCGGCAAGGAGGCCGGGCACAATCGCGGAGGCGGGGGCCCGAGGGCCGCCCGTTGATTCCGCAGGGCAGCGAGGTGGGAATTGCGCAGCGAGTGCCTATCGAGGAGAGACTTCATGCGAAGGACGGGAGCCGGATTGGCGACGGCAGCCGCGTCGGCCGGACTGGCCGGAGCGGCCGGGACGCAGCCCTCGGCGCGGCGGCCCAACATCCTGGTGATACTGGCCGATGACATGGGGTATTCGGACTTGGGCTGCTACGGCTCGGAGATCCGCACGCCCAACCTGGATGGACTGGCCGAGAACGGCATGCGATTCACCCAGTTCTACTGCGCGGCGCGGTGCTGCCCGTCCCGAGCCACGCTGTTGACGGGGCTGTATCCGCATCAGGCCGGGATGGGGCGCATGGTGTCCGCTCCGGGTGCGGCCGCGGAGCCCGGGCCCTACCAGGGCTACCTGAATGATCGCTGCGCAACCATCGCCGAGGTGCTGAAACCGGCCGGCTACCGCACCTACATGTCGGGGAAATGGCACGTAGGCGAGGCGCCGGAACACTGGCCGCGGCAGCGTGGATTCGATCGCTACTTCGGCCTGATCAGCGGCGCGAGCAGCTACTTCGAGTTGCTGAAGGAGCCCGATCGCCAGCGGTTCATGGCCCTCGACGACGCGCCCTTCGAGCCCGAGGGCGACGACTTCTACATGACGGACGCCTTCACGGATTTCGCCGTCGAGTGCCTCGAACAACACGACACCGCCCAGCCGTTCTTCCTGTATCTGGCGTATACGGCGCCCCACTGGCCCCTCCACGCCTGGCCGGAGGATATCGCCCGGTATCGCGATGCCTATCACGACGGGTGGGACGCGCTCCGGGCCCGCCGCTACGCGCGGATGCGCGAGTTGGGCATCATCGATCCCAGGTGGCGCCTGTCGCCGCGCGATGAAGAGGTGCCCCCGTGGGACGACATGGACAACAAGGAGGACTGGGCCCTCCGGATGGCCGTGTATGCGGCCATGATCGATCGCATGGATCAGGGCGTCGGCCGCGTGATGCAGGCCCTGCGCGCCACGGGCGAGGAGGAGAACACGCTCGTGTTGTTCCTGTCCGACAACGGGGCCTGCCACGAGAACATCGAGGGCCGCAAGCTCAACCAGCCCGGCGCCCTGCCCGGCGACCGGCGCTCGTATGTGGCCTACCGGCGGCCTTGGGCCAACGCGAGCAACACGCCCTTCCGCCTCTTCAAGCACTGGATCCACGAGGGGGGCATCGCGACGCCGCTGATCGCGCGCTGGCCGGCCGTCATTCCCGAGCCGGGCGCCCTCACCCCCGAGGTGGGCCACATCATCGACATCATGGCCACCTGCACCGACGTGGCGGGCGTGCCCTATCCGGAACGCCGGAACGGCCAACGCCTTGTGCCGCTCGAGGGCAAGACGTTGCGCCCCGTGCTCGAGGGCCGCTCGCGGCCGGGCCACGACGCCCTGTATTGGGAGCACTTCCGCAACCGCGGGATCCGCCAAGGCGACTGGAAACTCGTGGCCACGAAAACGGGCGATTGGGAACTCTACGACTTGGCGGCCGATCGCACGGAACTCACCGATCTCTCGGGGCGATATCCGGAGAAGGCGAAGGAACTCAACGCCGCGTACGATGCCTGGGCCGCCCGGTGCGGCGTGTCGTAGGGGACAGGGGCGCGGCTGGGTGACGCGGCCCCGTCACGGGCCGGTGACGCAACGGACGTAGAACTTGGGATTGCCGCCGGGCGTCACCTCGTGGAACTCGGTGGTCGCCCACTCGAAGGCC
>JAFGTL010000558.1 GCA_016934125.1 Candidatus Hydrogenedentota bacterium | reverse complement strand
CGCCGGCTTTGGCGACGACGCGGGCGGCGAAATGGACGCGTTTGACGTCCGGGCAGTCGGAGTAGTCGTACTTGAGCCGAGCGTGATGCCATTGGCCGTCGCCGATGTGGTTCTCGGGCACGTCGAAGGCGGCGCGATCGCCTATGTCGCTCTCGACGGACTTGGCGTTCATGGGGATGACGTAGATCCTGAGCCAGCCGCTCTGCACGGATACGCCCTTATACCAGAAGTCGATGCCGCCCTTGAGCCGCTCGATGAGGACGGTGTGGGCGCGGTTGATGCCGGTTTCGAGGGCGTCGGTGCCGAGTTCGCGCAGCATGCGGATGGCGCGTTCGCCGGAATGGGCGTCGGGCGTGGGCTCAACGATCTTGCCGACGGGGCCCCAGTCGACGGGGAAGCCGCCGGGCGTGAGCGCCTCGAAGGATCCGTTCGTGCAGGGAGGCGGCGCCTCGCCGGGTTGGGCGGACACCGCCGCGAGGAATGCCACCACCAATCCGACACCGCTCATCGCTCTTCTCCCTGTGTCCACGAAGCGGGCTTGTTCCGCGTTACGCGGCTATCCTTTGACGACGCCGAGGGGGCGGATGCGGACGACGCGGCGGCCGATGCCGGCCTGCTCGACCACGTCCGCCACGGCGTCGATGTCTTTGTAGGCCTCGGGGCTTTCCTCGCACACGGCCTGGGCGTTGCGCGCCATCAACACGATCTGCCGCTCCTCGAGTTCGCGGAACAACGCCTCGCTCTTGGTGGCCTTGCGGGCGGCCTTGCGGCTGAGGGCGCGGCCTGCCCCGTGGCAACAGCTTCCGAAGGTCTCGGCGAGGGCGCGTTCGGTGCCGGCGAACACGTAGGAGGCCGTGCCCATGTCGCCGGGCACGAGCACGGGCTGGCCCACCTCGCGGTAGGCGGCGGGCACCTCGGCCCGGCTGCCCGGGAATGCGCGCGTGGCGCCCTTCCGATGCACGCAGAGGCGCCTGTCGACGCCGTCGACTTCGTGCATCTCGAACTTGGCGATGTTGTGGCAGACGTCGTAGACGAGGCCCGCGCCGAGATCGCGCGGCGATACGCCCAGCGAGGCCTGGAGGGACTCGCGGACGAGGTGCATGATGACTTGGCGGTTGGCCCAGGCGTAGTTGGCCGCAGCGGCCATGGCGGCGAGGTAGTCGCGGCCGGCCCGCGAGTGGACGGGCGCGCAGCAGAGCTGGCGGTCGGGCAGGTGGATGCGGTATCGCGCGGCGGCCTGCACCATGCCCTGGAGGGAGTCGTCGCACACCTGGTAGCCGAGGCCGCGGCTGCCGCTGTGGATCATGAGTGTGAGGGTGCCTTCGTCCAGGCCGTAGGCACGGGCGGCGCGCTCGTCGTAGACGCGTTCGACGGCGCCGAGTTCGAGGAAATGGTTGCCCGAGCCGAGGGTGCCGAGTTGATCCTTGCCGCGGCTCTTGGCCCGTTCCGATACCGCCGAGGCATCGGCGCCCACCATGCAGCCGTTTTCCTCGGTGACGTCGAGATCGGCGGGGGTGCCGAAGCCCTGTTCGACGGCCCAGCGGGCGCCGCGTTCGAGGACGGCATCGAGAGCCCTGTCGTTCAGCGTCGGAATGGCGCCCGAGGAGCCGATGCCGCAGGGGACATCGCGGAAGAGGCCGGCCACGACGCCGCGTATGCGATCCGCGATATCGGCGGCGGGAATGCGGGTTCGGACGAGGCGGACGCCGCAGTTGATGTCGTAACCGACGCCGCCCGGCGAGACGACGCCGTCTTCGTCGGGGTTGGTGGCGGCGACGCCGCCGATGGGGAAGCCGTAGCCCCAGTGGGCGTCGGGCATGGCGAGGGCATAGCGGACGATGCCGGGCAGGCAGGCGACGTTGGCGACTTGATCGGCGGCCTTATCGGACTGGATCTTGGGGAGGAGGCGTTGATCGGCGATGATGCGGCCGGGCACGCGCATGGCGCCCTGTTTCGGGATTTCCCAGGTGGTTGCGTCGATCTGTTTCAGTTGCGTCGCGGCCATGTCGCGTGCACCCCCTTGCGCCCGTTGTCGATCCCCGATGAACGAGGCCGAACAGGGGGATTATAGCATTCCGCGGGCCGGGGCGGCGGCGCGCCTAGAGATCGAACACGATGCGGGCGATCAGCCCGTCCGGCGTGTCGACGATCTCGATGTCGTGGTAGGTGGCCGCCTTGATCTCCATATCGCGCTCGTCGGGGGTGTAGGGGGCGCCGTGGGCGAGGGCGGACACGAAGCCGGGGCGCACCTCGTGGAACTCGAAGGAGGACGCGGCGAAGCGGCGCGCGTCCATGAGGAAGATGAGTTCCTGGAGCCAGCGGACGAGGAGTTCCTCGCGGGACGGGGCGTGAACGGCGACGGCGTGTTGGGTTCCGGTGCCGGAGGGCGGGCGGGTGAAGGCGGCGCTGTAGAGGGCCCGCGCGGCGATATCGAGCAGGGATTCGAGGGAAGGGGCATGACACTCGACGCGGAGGTCGGCGGTGTGCTCGAGGAATCGGAAGCCGGGCTCAGCCACCCGAGAGGAACCAGATCCCGAACCGGAGCCCGAGCGCCAGCTCGAACACGAGCAGCCGGGGCATG
>JAFGTL010000036.1 GCA_016934125.1 Candidatus Hydrogenedentota bacterium | reverse complement strand
GCGGCAGGCTAGCACAGATGCCCGCGCGCCGCAACAGAAATGGAGACGGGCACGCGGCCGCCTCACAGCCGGGTTCAGCCGTGGCCGGAGCCGTTCTCACGCAGGCCAAAGGTGGGCGATTTCATGCAATTCTGCATTCTGAATGCATAATTACATGTTTCTCCGCGCCCTCAGGTGCGTAAAGGTAGCGACGCAGGCTGGCGACGGGCGTGCCGGCTGGCCATGGGCCGGCTTCGCGCTCTCGCCTGTTCCCGTTTTCGTGAGCCGGGCCGTTCTGTCACGGGCACTTCGTGTCGCCGACGCCCTCGGCGGGGTAGGGGAAGGCCGTGGGCTCGGGCAGGTTCTTCTTGTAGTAAGTGCGGATGGCCGCGTCGCACACGGCGTAGCCCCAGTTGATGAGCCGTTTCTGGCGTTTGGCCGTGAGTTTCTTGAGCCGGGTGGGGGTAGCGGCGAGTTCCATGGTGTCTTCGTGGGGGCAGCAGAGCGCGCCCGGGGCGTCGTAGTCGGCGATGTCGGTGCGAATGCCCCAGTAGGCGCCCTTGCGGAGCTTGGCCTCGTAGGAATCGATGAGCTGCCGCACGCGCAGGCTGTGCACCTGCTCGTTGATGAGGAGCAGCACGCGGTAGGTGTGGCGGGCCCAGTCGCGGTGCGGGCCGGCCTCGAAGTCGGGTTTGCCGCCCGCGTCGCTGACGAGCACGGTGTCGTATCGTTTCCACACTGTTTCGAGGCCCAGGTTATCGTACACGCCGCCGTCCGTGACCATGGCGTCGCGCGCATACTTGGGATCGGCCGGATCGAAGGGTATGCCCTTGCGTTTCTTCTCGGGCACGAACCGGGCGGGGTCGAGGTCGATGCGCAGGGGGGACAGGACGGGCGGGAATGCAGACGAGGCGGCCACGCACACGGCAAGGGGGAGATCGGGGTTGTCGATGCGGCCGAGCAGGTAGTTGCGCATGTAGGGTTTCGAGAACCGCCAGAGCACGCCCGTCTTGAGGCAGGTGGCGTTGATGACGAATCGCGGCGAGTTGGGCAGATCCTGAAGGGTGGCGTCGCCGAACAGGAACTTGCGGTAGCGGGCGACGACTTTCTGGGCGATGGAGCCGCGGCGGGCGAGGCCGCCGAAGATGGAGCGGACATCGATGCTGTGTTCCGCAAACGCGCGGATGGGTTCGACGATCTCGGTGCCGAAGGCCTGGGCCACGCCGTGCCGATCGAAGGCGAGCGATTTCCATTTCAGGCCGAGGTAGGCGGACAGGATCGAGCCGCCCGACACGCTCGACAAGCGGCTCAGACTGTGCAACATGCCCAGTTCGTTGAGACGCCACAGCGTGCCCAGGTGAAACAGGGTGGCGCGGTATCCGCCGCCCGAGAGGCACAGGCCTACGCCCGCTGCGGGCCGGCTCGGTTCACCGGGTTCGCGGCCGGGCTGGGCGATGGGTTCGAGGGCGCGGCGTGCCGTGGTCGGTGCAGGGCTCATGACGGGCTCCTTCTCTCGTGGGCGTGCTTCAGTATGGCAAGGGATCGAGCAGATCGAGCCGGATGGCCGTGTCGCCGTCCGGCAGGGCGTCCACCGTGTACTGCTTCCCGTTGGCTTCCTCCTCGTCGAAGAACGGCTCGAACCGATCCTCCCAATTGGTGAGGTGAATCGTGAATTCGTCATTGCCGCGGGCGGCCGACAGCATCTCGAAGGTCTCCATGTTGGGGTGGCCGTGTTTGGCGCTGTGAGCGGAGAACACGTAGTGATCCGCGGTCACGGTTTCGAAGAACCCCGGAGTCGAGTTGCGCTTGCTGCCGTGGTGGGGCACCTTGAGCACATCGACGTGGATGTGGTCGTTCGTCAACAGGCCAGTCTCCTTCAGCGCCTCGACGATCTCGTCGCCCCGTGCGTCGCCCGTCAGCAGCATGCTCTTGCCTGCCACCCGCGCCAGGATGACGATGCTCGACAGGTTGTACACGGAGGTGTCGAGCTTCTTCGCGGCGGCCGTCTCGAGTTCGGCGGTTTGGGCGAGGCCATACTTCTTCAGCATCTTGTCCCATTCGGCCTGGAGCTTCGCGATACGGCCTTCGCCAGGGCCGACTACCGTCAAGGCGAGGCCCCCCGACAAACCGACGGTTCGCGGCCCGTCCTTCGGCGCGAGCACGAGGCCCGTGAACGGGGAATTCACCGACAGCCCGAGCGTCTTGGCGTCTTCGCGGAGCGTACGGCCTTGCTTGACGTTCGCCATCACCATGGCCGACTCCTCAGACAGGGCCGCCGTGCCGGGCGCGGGCGCCCCGCCCAGGGCCGCCGCCGACATTGTGTCGAGGGCCGCCTCGAGGGGCTTGTCCTCAGCGCCGACGATGTCGTCGAAGCTGTTGTGCCACAACCGCTCGATGGTGAAGGGCGGCGGGCCCGCGCAGCCGCGCAGCTCCTTCGTCAAGTCCAGGATGCCGTTGATATGGTCGTCGTCGATGTGGCTCACGAGCAGCAGTTTGATGAGAAGCGGATTGTCGGGGTCTTTCGCTTCCTGAATCTCCATCAGCCGCGGGCGGAGCCAGTTGCCGTAGACGGTGTCGGGCCCGCCGTCGATCACCATCAACTGCGGATCGGCGGTTGAGCCGTAATGCAGCAGCAGCGCGTCCCCGTGCTTGGCCTGAAGGGCCTCGAGTGTGAACACCATGATGTGTGCCCCCCTTGGTTTGAGCCGCCTATACCGACTGGATCGCCCTCAACACATCCACAAGCCCGTGCCCCTGGAAGTAGGGTTCCCGGCCGAGATCCGTGGCCGTGGCGCAGAGGATCTCTTTGATCCGCGCGCTGTTGCCCGCCAATTCCGTGTGCCGCGCCATGAGCAGGGCGGCCGCACCGCTCACGTGGGGCGCCGCCATGCTCGTCCCGTCCTTCACGTCCAGCCGGTTCTCGCCCACGGGCGCCTCGATCTTCTCGCCCGGCGCCACCAGATCGGGTTTGCGCCGCCCGTCGCCCGTCGGCCCCCGGCTCGAGAAGTAGCTGACGCCGTAGGTGTGGGGAAGCTCGCGGTGCGTCGCGCCGACGGTGATCACGCTGTCCGCGTTGCCCGGATCCGTGATGCTGATGCTGCGGTATTCGTAGTCGGGCCCCGACAGGGTCTCCTGGCGCGCGTAGCCCTCGTTCCCGGCCGCGGCCACGACCACCACGCCCGAGGCCGACAGCCGGTTGCACTCCTCGCAGACGGGCGTGCGTCCGCAGGCGTAGTTGGCCACATCGTGGCGGATCGACAGGCTCAGATTCACGCCGTGCACCACCGTGTAGTCGCGGTGCGCGTTGAGATGCCGGACGAACTGCATCGCGGCCATCACGCCGAACTCGAACCCCTTGCCCTCCTGATCGAACACCCGGAGATCGTAGAACTTGATTGTGGGGCACACCCCCACCACGTCGTGATCCGCCGGGCAGCCGTCCTTCCTGCTCCAGTTTGCCCCGAGGATCCCCGCCACGTGCGTGCCGTGATCGTTCTCCGGGCCCGGCGGCCCGTACGCGCGGCTGGGGACTTCCAGCAGCGGCCCGAGCACGTCCCAATCCAGCTCGCGGCCCAGGGCCAAGTCCTTTCCCAACGTCTGGAGCAGCGCCCGGAGGCGTTCGCGCGTCTCCTCGGGCGGATCGTGCCCAAGCAGTGCGGCGAGATCCGCGTCCGTCAGGTGGGACGGATCGTCGAGGCCGTGGAGGGCGGCCAGGAGATCGCGCAGCCGCGAGAAGTCGTACGTGGCGATCACGCGGGTCTTCTCGCGCTTCCCGTCGCACATGATCGTCCGATACGGACGCGGGAACTCGTCCGACGTGCCGAGGTAACGGAACGCGGGATGGCGGGCGTCGATGCCCGTGTCGATGACGGCCCAGGTGAGGTGCTCGCAGGAGATGTCGAACAGGCGCCGGGCCGCGTCCGCCTTGACGGCGAGTGCGGAGTGCCACAGCGACACCTCGACCGGGCGGTTGCAGTTGACGCTCCACAGCGGCGGCTGGCCTTGCTTCGGAAGCGGCGGCGTGCCGTGGGCGATCTCCGCGAATGACGCGAACAGTTCCGGGCGCATGGCCCAGCGCCCCGATTCGCCCTTCGCGTGAATGAGCGATTCGAGATGCGCCGGCGACGGGCCGTCCGGCCCGTGATCGATGGCGTGCTGAAGGAAGCCGACCACCCGCACGAACCACCAGAACTCGTCGGAGGGCTCGCCCTTGGCGGAGGTGTCGCCGCGGCGCTTCCACGCCTGCTCCAGGGCCGCTACCGTGTCTTCTTTCGTACCGCCCAGCAGGTTCGCCGAGTTCGGCCCCCACACGTGGCGCCGGCCCCATTTCGTCAAGGGGATCAGGAGGCGAACCAGATCGGCGAGGGCAAGGCGAACGGCCACATTGGACTGGTTGTAGGCCGGGGCCAACTCCTGGAAGGAGGCGGCGGGATTGAGCTCCCGGTACCGCGTGCGGATCGCCCCGGCCAGTTCGCCGACGCTCGAGTTGACGTGTGGCGTCAGCAGGAGATCCTGGCGCCCCGTCAGTTCCCGTGCGAAGGCAAACCAGACGTCCGGCAGGACGGGCGAATCCTGCGTGAAGCGCCGGGCCCCGCCTTCCCCAAACAGCACCTTTTCCAACAGGCTCCGAGCCAATTCCATGATGGAGTCCCCAAAGCTGGCACGGAAGAACAAAATACAGTAGTACACTAGCAGAACGTCCGGATTCCGTCAACATCGGATTTCCTCCGGGGCAATCGCGCTTAGTCTCGCTGCAGAAACGGATCTCATGCGTCGGGGCCCAGACTTGAGCGCCAACCCCGCCAAGCACAGCGGTCTTCGGGCGCGGCGCTCGGTCGCGTGCAGACTCCGGCCCGCACGGGGGCGTTGAGGCCACACGCCTCGATGCTGTTCGCCACGGCCGGGATGGCCCTGCCGTCCAGGCAGGGATCGTCCGTCTACGGCCTCAGCCGGTTCACGGCGGTCTTCCTGATTCGGCGCGCCCTTCGGGCGCGTTGGAAGAACGCTGCGCGTTCTTCTG
>JAFGTL010000557.1 GCA_016934125.1 Candidatus Hydrogenedentota bacterium | reverse complement strand
GCCGGTGGTGGTGTCGGTGATGCGCAACGTGGATCAGCCTGTCACCCCGTTCTGGCTGCCTGAGGCGGGATTCGAGCGGACGAGCTTGGCGGTGAAGAACGAGATCTGGACGTACGAAGTCTGGCAGAAGCGGTTCGATGCGGGCCGTGTCGAACTCGGAATCAACGGGTTCGATATGCACCGCACCGCGTACTTCGTGTGCGTCGGGCCGCAGCAGCCGGACGCGGATCTCGACATCACGAACCTGTTCCCGGCGGGTGAGGCCGTGATCCCTATGACGAAGGGCGCCTGGACGTATCGCGACTGGGACGATCTCTACCTCGAAGAGGTGCCCGAGTCGCTCGACGGCCAACTGCTGCTCACGACGTATCGCGGCCGGGCGCGGGAGGCCCACCTCGTCGGCGCGTTCCGCACGACACCGTTCCCGTCATCGGCCAAGCCCGATCACGTCGTGCTCACCTGGAGCGAGGATCCCCGCACAACGCAAACCGTGCAATGGCGCACCAACACGAGCGTGCGGACGGGCGTAGTGAAGTACCGGCCCAAGGGCACCGCGGAAGATGCGTATGTGGGGATACCGGCCGAACGGGAACGCATCGAAGATCGGCTGCTAACGAATGACAGATATACCTTCCAGTACACAGCGGTGATCCGCAATCTCGAACCGGCCACGACGTACACCTATGTCGCCGGTTCGGCCGCTGCGGATACGTGGAGCGATGAGGCGGAGTTTACCACCGCGCCCGATGGCGATGTGCCGTTTCAATTCGTGTACTTCGGCGACACGCACCGCGGGGCCGACTGGGGCGATCTGCTGCACGCGGCCTTTCAGCGTCACCCGGAAACCGCCTTTTACGCCATCGGCGGCGATGTGGTGACGACGGGCCTTTACCGCGATGACTGGGATAAGGTGTTCGAGTACGGCACGGGCGTGTTCGATCGGAAACCGCTCACGTTCTGCCTCGGCAATCACGACGATCAGGACGGCCTGGGCGCGTGGATGGCCTTAGCGTTGACTGAGTTCCCGGACAACGGCCCGGCGGGCGTCGAGCCGGAACGCACCTTCAGTTTCCGTTACGGCAACGCCCTGTTCCTCGTCCTCGACGTAGGCACGCCCTACGAGGCGCAGGCGGAATGGATGGAGCGGGAGTTGGCCGACACGGACGCCACCTGGCGGATCGGGATGTTCCATTTCCCGTTGTACTGCCTCGGCGAAGACGATGAATACGGCGCCATTCGGGATCGGTGGGGGCGCGTGTTCGCGGAACACCACCTCGACATCATGTTGCACGGCCACGTCCACTACTATCTCCGGACGCGCCCCATGCGGCTCGGGCAGCCCGTGGCCGCACCCGGCAGCGGCACCATCTACATCACCTCGCTCGGCACGACCGGCAAAGAACGCGAGCGCGAAGTGCCCCCCTACTACGAGAAGTACATGAGCGGCGGCCCCTGGTATCAGACCTTCGATATCGACGGCACCCGCCTCACCTACACCGCCTACGATGCCGCCGGAACCGTCTGCGACACCCTCACCATCGAGAAATAGGGGCCGGCCTCTACGGCGCTTCCTTCCGATACTCGTCCGCATAGAGGCCGATGGCTTTAAAGGGGATGGGGCGGAAGCCGGTGAGGCGGAAGGCGTCGGCGTCGGGCCGGAGGGTGTAGTCGCCGTTGGTGGCGTCGGCGAAGCCGGGCTCCTGGGTGGCGAAGAGGTTGTCCATCACCTCCTGGCGGCCGCCATCGCGGATCATGAACTCATCGCAGGCAAAGGCGATGTTGCGCCAGATGCGGTTGATATCGGGATTTTCCCGGAGATGGGCGAGGGCCGGATAGCGCGTGCTGTAGGGCGGCTCGTGGATGTTGATGGTTTGGGTGAAGGTGCCGGCGCCCTGGAGGCGATCCAGGTATTCGCCCCATCGCCCTTCGCCCCAGCGGGAGAAGCTGATGGCCGCGGCGCAGTCGATGAACAGGTTGTTCTCGATGTAGTTCTCCTTGCCGCCATGGATCTGCACGCCGCCGAAATGGCCGTAGGAGCACCGCCGGAACACGTTGCCGTAGACGACCGTTTCGGAGATGGCGTCGTCGAGGCGGACGCCGGCCTGGCCGCAGGGGAATCCGTTGCCGCCCATGTCGTGCCAGTAGTTGTAGCGGATGATGTTGCCGCGGTACGTCGGGTTGCCCCACATGTCCACGCCGCCCTGATCGTCGGATTCGAGGAGCACGTCGTAGACGTTGTTGAACTCGAGGGCGTGTTCGTTGCCGTTCAGGCGGATGGCGTGGCAGGGAGAATGGTGGAACTCGTTGTGGGCCACGCGCGTGCCGACGCCGTCGATCCACACGGCGGGGGTATAGGTGCGGACGATGCGCGAGAAGTCGAAGACGTGGCAGTTCTCGACGAGGTGATCGGCACGGGCCAGGCTGGCGCGATCGCCTGCGTTGATGTGGACGCCCCCCATGCCGAGCACGGCGAGATCGCACCCGAGCACGGTGTGGTGTTTGCCGCCGGCGATGGACACGGCGTTGCCGCCGAGTTTGCGCACGGTGCACCCTGCCACGAGGCAATGTTCGCCGCCCTGAATGGCGATGCCGTGGGTTTGGCCGAGTTCGAGCATGAGGCCCTCGAAGGCGAGGTGGGACACGTTGTGCAGGGCGATGAAGGGCTCGGCGAGCAGCGAGAGTTCTGCGGGGGCGGTATCGAGGCCTGCGGGCGGATAGAAGTAGAGGCGGCCGCGCACGCGATCGAGGTAGTACTCGCCCGGTTGATCGATCTCCTCCAACAGATTGAGGAAGTAGAAGGGCATGTTGGCCTTGACGCCGCCGGCGCCCTTTGTCAGGCCGTAGTTGTAGAAGGCGCCCAGCGTGACACGCCCGGCGTCGGCGTCGATGGTAGCCACGGGGAGGGTGGCGTCGGCCCAGAGGTACTGCGGGAAACCGAAGATCCAGGGATCGCGGGCGTCCGCCCAGCGGGCCAGGCGCTCTTCGGTGCAATCGAACACGGCGCCGCGCGCGGGCTCGGCTTGGCCCGCGTCGTGCACGGTGCCGGCGCGGATGTAACCTTCATTGGGCCAGCGGGCCAGTTGCATGGCGCGGCCGTCGAAGAAGAGTTCGAGGAGCGGGCGATCGCCCAGCGTAGCGCCGCGGGGGGCCATGGTGCCGTAGTCGTCGATGCCGATCGCTTTGAGATCGATCTCGAATACCTTGCCGTGGGCCTCCTCGGGCAAACGGGCGAGGACGGCCTCATCCTTCACGGGCTTGAATCCCGTGAGGGCGGTGCCCCCGGACAGCGTCGCGGCGCGCGGCCCGGCTGCGCGGTAGATGATGGGTGCGGCGGCCGTGCCGCTGTCTTCCTCGGTGAACGCGAGGGTCTCGACAGCCGGATAGACGCCGGGGGCAACCGATACGAGCACGCCGCCCGCTGGCAGGCCTCCGGCCTGTTTGAGCCCGCGGATGGCGTCGCGCGCAGCGCGCAACCCGTCGAAGGGCGCGTCCTTTGTGCCGGCGTTTCCCGGTTTGCCGTCGGGTGCGACGAAGTACGTCATGCCCGGGGCCGGCCATTGGGGCGCCGGGGTGCGCGAGGCCGCCGGATCGAACGCGGGCAGGCCCTGCGCCTGCCGCGTGGCCTCGACGGCGCGTTCCTGGGCCTCCTGGCGATGGTGTGAGGGCGCCTGGGCGTCGCTGGCCAGGGCCTCGAAGGCGGCCCGGGCATGGGCCCAGTCGCGCTCGTCAAGATAGCTCTGGCCGATGCAGAGCCGGGCGTAGCTCGGGAAGCCGAACGGCGCGTCGGCGGCGTCCGCGATGCCGGCATACCAACGCCGGGCCTCGTCGCCCCGGCCCTGAGCCCGGCAGGCGTGGCCGAGCTTCAGCGTAAGCCCGAAGCGCTCGCGGGCGGGCAGATCCTGTTGCGTGAGCACATCGCGGAACACGGATTCAGCCTGCGCAAGGTCGCCCTGTGCCAAGAGGGCCCGCGCAAGGCCAAGCCGCAGGGCATCGAGGGTGGCGTCGGGCACCTCGCCGTAGTCCAGGAGCGCCTGGTAGCATTCCGCCGGCAAAGTGGCGGCCTCATCCTGCGCAAGGCCGGACAGGTGCCGGAACGCGCGCGTGCGGAGGAAGGCGGGCATATCGTCCCGTTCGAGGATGGTGCGGAGCCGCTGTCCTGCCTCGGCGTACTGGCCGCCGCGGGCCAACGCGTCCGCCGCCTCGATCAACGCCGTGGCCGTGTAGGACGGCGCAATCGGGCCGCGGGCGAGGGCATCGAAGGCGGCTACGGCCTTGGCGGTGTCGCCGGCACGGGCCGCCTGCCACGCCGCCTCGAAGGCGGCCGCGCCCTCGGCGGCAAGCGGGGCGTTCCGACACGCGGATTGCATGACTTCGGACGGGGACAGGGCGCGGTCAAAGAGGGCCACGTCGGCCACGTCGAATAGGCTCGAGCCCCAGCCGGATCCGGCGTAACCGACCACGAAGCCGGCCTTCTCAGGAAGGGCGAAGGGATGGGCGTGGGGCTGCTCGGCCGTCTGGACGCCGTCGATGTAGACGCGCATGTTCTCGCCGTCCCAGGAGGCGGCCAGATGGTGCCACACGCCCGTCAACAGGTGGCCGCCGTTGAGGTATTGCGCGTGGTCGGGTTGGGGCCGGCCTACTTCGAATCCGATGGCGCTGGCCTCATCCGGCTTGACGGTGACGCGCCAGCCGTCCCAGTAGCCGGAGCCGAAGGAGAACAGCGTGCCGCCCCGCGTCACCGGGTTACCGCCAATCGATCCGACGCCCTGGATACGAACCCATGCGGCCAGGGTGAATCCGCGCTCGCCGATGCTCGGGGCGGGGCCTGCCAGGGGCGTCTTGTCCAGTCGTACGGCCGGGGCGTCCTCGAAGGGGCCGTCGACGGGTTGCCACGCCGAGGATTCGGCATCGCCGCCACCGCGCGCGCGCAGCGCTTCGCCCTCGGTGCACCGGTTCGGGAAGGCGTGCGCGGAGCCGGGCTCCTCGAAGACATAGTACTGGACAAGGCCGTCGGGCATGCCGGGCGCGGCGAATGCGGCCGGCGAGCAGACGGCGAGGTAGAGGGCCAAACGGTTACGTGCGATGCCGGAGAGAAGCATGACGGGTTCCCCTTTCGGCCTGTAGATTCGAGGAGCGATGCAGGGCCACGGCCCGGCACGCCTGCTCTGAACAGCGCAGTCTTATCGCCCGCCGCAGGCCTTGAAGCAGGCGTTCAGGTAGCCGTAGTTTTCCGCGGCGATGGCGGCGCAGTGGCTGAGATCGTAGCGCGAGGCGCCGATGATCTCGACGTTCACGGGGCCATCGTATCCGTTCTCGACGAGCACCTTGCAGTAGCCCATGAGATCGATGTCGCCGCGGCCGCAACTCTGGAGTTCGGGCGAACCGGGGCTGGGGCCGGGGCCGGGGCAGTCGCGGATGTGGACGTGACGGACGCGCGCGATGACGTCGCGCAACGCGTCCTTGGGGGTCTCGCCGGCCCGGTGGATATGGCTCGGATCCATGTCGATGCCGAAGGCGGGCGACTCGATGGCGGCCATGGCCTGGAGGGTGGTGGGCGTGTCGTGGATGGCGGTGCCGACGTGGGCCTTGACGCACAGCGTCAGTTGGGCCTGGGCGGCAGATTCGGCCAGTGCGGCGATGCGCTCGGTGCACGCGGTGAAGTCGGCCGGCACGCCAGCCTTGCCGCTCGGGCCGATGTTGATGACGGGAATTCCGATCTCGGCGGCGGCGTCGAAGGCCTTCCGGATGCGATCTTCATCGAGCGGCCCGACTTCCATGGCGGTGATGGGCAGTTCGAGATCGTTCATCAGCGCCTTGATCTCGCCGGCTTCCTCGCGCCATCGATCCAGGTGCAGGTGTTCGCCGAGGGGATCGCCGAAGGCCCCCTCGCCTTGGAGGGCGGAAATCTCGATCGCGTCGTATCCGGCCCATTTCAGGTGCTCCATGGCCGTCCGAACCGATTCGCCGCCAAGTACTACCGTGTTGGCCCCTATCGTGATCATGGCATCTCCCCTGTCGGCACCATCCACGCCGGCCGGGCTTTCCTTGACACGTTGCGCCCGGCGCGGCTAGCATCGTATTTCAGATCGCCATATTGGCACTTCGCGCGTGGCACGGTCAAATGAGCGAGTACAGCGTGTGGAGGAGCGGATCCGGCGGTTGGAATCGCGGAACTTCGGGAAGGGAGAACACGCTATGACGAAGGCAGATATCGTGATCATTGGGGGAAGCGCGGCCGGATTGACGGCGGCGATCTCCGCGCGGCGGACGTATCCCAAGAAGAAGACACTTCTGATCCGCCAGGAGAAACAGGTGCTGATCCCCTGCGGGATCCCATACATATTCGGCACGGTAGGCAGCCCGGAGAAGAACCTCATCCCCGATGCGGCCTTGGAGAAGAACGGCATCGAACTCCTCATCGCGCAGGCCAAGAAGATCGATCGGAAGAAGAAGATCGTCGAGACCACGGAGGGGGACGTCGAATACGAGCGGCTGATCGTGAGCACCGGCTCGGTGCCCGTCATGCCTCCGATCCCCGGCTTCGATCGCGACGGGGTGATGGCGATCATCAAGGACGTGGCGTTTCTGCGGGAGATGCAGCAGCGCACCGAGAAGGCCAAGAACATCGTGATTGTCGGCGGCGGGTTCATCGGGATCGAGATGGCCGACGAAATCAACAAACTGGGCGGCAAGAGCATCACCATCGTGGAGTTGTTTCCCCACTGCCTGAGCCTCGCCTACGACGAGGAGTTCTGCATCGAGATGGAAGAAGTGATCCGGGCGCGGGGAATCGCCATCCGTACTGGGACGAAAGTGGTGGCCATCAACGGGAATTCGGCCGTTGAATCCGTCCAACTCTCCGATGGTACGGAACTGGAGGCCGACTTGGTGGTGATGGCCATCGGCGCGGCGGCCAATGTCGACCTCGCGAGGGACGCGGGGTTGCACATCGGGCTGACGGGCAGCATCGCCGTGGATCGGACGATGAGGACGTCGGACGAATGCATCTATGCCTGCGGCGATTGCGCGGAGAAGGTGTCGTTCTTCGGGGGCGGGCCCTCGCCGCTGAAGCTGGCGTCCATTGCGACGCTGGAAGCGCGGATCGCGGGGGCCAACGTGTACGGCGTGAAACGGGAGTCGCCGGGCACGGTCGGTGTCTGGTCGACGGCGGTGGGCGATGTGGCGCTGGGCACGGCCGGGCTGACGGAAGCGATGGCCAAGAAACGGGGCTACGAGGTGGTGGCGGTGAGTCTCGAAGGACCGAACCGGCACCCGGGCATCATGCCGGGGGCGGCCAACACGAAATTGAAACTGGTGTTCGAGGCGAATTCGGGCGTCCTCGTAGGCGGCCAGGTACGGGGCGACAGCACCGCCGGGGAGATCAGCAACATCATATCGGCCTGCATCCAGAAGCGAATGACAGCCGAAGACATCGCCATGTTCCAGATGGGCACGCAGCCCGCGTTGACGGCGTCTCCGGTGGCCTATCCGCTGGTGAACCTAGCCGAAATGGCCATTGCCCAAATGGGCCGCAACTAGCGGCAGGCGCCCGAAGGAGGAAGACTATGGCTACCATTCTCATCGTGGATGACGATCCCGATTTCATCGAGGTGACGCGCACGTTTCTGCGGAAGGCCGGGTTCGAGACAGACGAGGCGGCAACCCCCGACACCGCGCTGGAGAAGATCGGGGCCGGGGGCTACGACCTGGTCATACTCGACGTGATGATGCCGGACGGATTCGAGGGGTTCGAGGTGGCCCGGGCGATCCGGGAAGATCTCGACATGCGGGAGCTACCCGTGCTCATGCTCACCTCGCTCCGCGAGGCGAAGAAGATCCCCTACCGGTTCGCGCCGGACAGCGATTACCTGCCCGTGGACGTGTTCCTCGAGAAACCCGTGCCGCCGGAACTCCTCGTGGAGACGGTCCAGGAGATGCTCGGCGAACGACGCGAGAACCCCGAGTATCCGCTGTAACCGGGCCTGTTTTCGCGGCTACGGCACGCGAAGCTCGGCGATCAACTGTTCGGCCGTCAGGCCGGCCAGTTCGACCGTCGGGTTATGGACTACCTTCATTGCGCGGTACCGCACCGTCATGGGCGGGCCGGTATGAAGCTGGAGGGCGATCAGTCCGGAGCGCTCGTCGGCGGCGCCGAGGTCGAGGCACGCGACGCCGAGCTGGCCGTTGATGGCCGTCCAGATGGCCGGCCCGACGGCGAGGATCTCGTAGCGGTTCCACTCCCCGGGCTTGACGGCCGGTTCGGCACGATCGGACCAATCCAACTTGCCGCGGCCGCCCTGGTGGTAGAGGCGGCCCCACACGTCCTGCCCGATGTCGCCCTGGTAGCCGAGGGCGTGGCCTTTCTCGTCGATCTTCTTCGAGCGGAACTGCACGCCGGAGTTGGCCGTGACGGGCTCGAGTTTCACTTCGACGGACAGATAGAAATCGCTGACTTGCACGCCCGACCACAGGTACGTGGTGTCGGGGATGGGCTCGGCGCTGTGGCCCTTGATGGCGCCGTCTTCGACGCTCCAGTAGGCGGCATCGCCTTCCCATCCGGTGAGGTCTTTCCCGTTGAATACGCCGGTTTCCTCGCGCGGCGAGCCGCTGAGGGCCTTGGCGATGGACGCGGCGGCCTGAACGGCCTCGGCCTTCACGGACTCGTCGCTGACTTGAGTCAAGGCGAGTTCGAAGGCGTCGACGTCGGCGATCTGGGCCAAGCCGCTGAGCATGAGCTTCTTCTCCTCAGCGTCGCCGGCCTTACCCATCAGGGCGGCGTAGTGCCCGAAGAGTTCGGGGGTTTCCGCCTTGCTCTGCTTGAGCAAACGCACCGCACCGCGCAAGGCGAGCACGCGCAGTGTCGGATCGGACGAGGTCATGGCGAGATCCATGACGGCGGGGAGCGCGTCCGGCGTGGGCCAGTCACACAGCGTGCGCAACGCGGTTTCCTGCGCCGCGCCTTCGCCCTGGACGGCGGCGGTTCGGACGGTTTCGAGGGCCTTGGGGCCGGCCGTCGAGCCGAGGAGCCGGAGCAGGGCGAGAGCGCCCTCGGCGTCCGCCTTGTCGAGAGCGCCGCACAGCGCGTCCGTGACCGCGGCGGGCACCGAGGCCACCGTCAAGACGAGGGTCTCGTTCTCCTTCACCGTCTTCGTCGTGGGCGTCCCGCCGTCCAAGTACGTGACGGACAATTGCTTGACGATATTGGGCGCCGGATCGCCGAAATTGCTGTTCGACGCCTCTATCGAGAGCGAACCCGATTCGACGATCTGGGCCACCTTCGCGGTGACGTCAGCCGACGGGCCATCGGGCAGAGCGCCGTACACGGCCTTCTGAATGACCACATCGCCTTCCGCAAGGCGCTTCTGCCGGGCGCAGAGCGTGCCGAGGGTTGCCTCGGCAGCCTGCACCTCCGCAGGAGAGCCCGCCGCAAGCAGCCGATCGAGCAGTGCCGGCATCTCTGCCATGCCGGCATGATCCTTGAGGGCCTTGAGGGCCGCGATGCGAACGCCTTCGTCCCCGTCAGTCTCGGCCGTCTTCATCAGGATGCGGGCAGGCTCGGCCAAGCCCCCTTGGCCGATCAGTTCCACCGCGACAACGCGGGCGGCGGGTTGATCGTTCTTGAGCATCGCAGTGAGCGCCGCGTCGCCCTCTTTGCCGGGGAAGTAACTCAACGCGTTCCGGGCGGCCTTGGCCAAGGCCTCGTCTTCGGCCGCGGCAAGCGTCGTAATCGTTTTCAGCGCAGGGGTATACGCTATCTGGGTGAGGGCCTCGAGGGCGGCCACACGCACGTCGACGGGCCCGTCCCCGGCCTGGGCCACGAGGGCGGGGCCGGCCCCGGCGCCACCGCGGTATCCCAGCACCTCGATGAGGCGGATCCTCGGCTCGACTGGGAGCGCGGGCAAGGCCTCGGCGAGCGCGGCCGACACGCCATCGCCGCCGCCCAGTTCTCTGGCTGCGCGCAGGGCCGCGTCGGCCATGGCGCCGTCGGTGCCGACGAGAGCTTCCACCAGCAGCAGCACGGCGGCCTTGCCGCCGCGGGCGAGGATGGTGCCACGCAGCGCAGCGGCGCAGATCGGCGCGGGGGCGTTGGCCGTCGCCCGCACGGTGTCGTAGAAGGCGAGGGCTTGGGCGCGCTGGCCCTTGCCGCCCGCTTGCGTCAACGAGTCGGCGGAGTCCAACAGGGCTTCACACAGCGCCGGGACACGATCCGGCGGTGTGCCGGCCTGGACGAGGGCGTCAGCCAGTGCCTGGCCGGCCCCGGGGGTTGCGATCACGCCAAGGGCCTTCGCGGCGGCCCGGGCCACGCCCGCGTCGGCGTCGGGGAGCAGTGCGATCAGGGCCGGTACGGCCTGCGTATCGCCGCGCGCCGCCAGGGAGCCGATGACGCCCACCTTGACGTCGCCGCTGGTGGTGGCGAGGGCAGCCCGCAAGGCCTCGCCCGCCTCGGGGCAGGGCATCGCCTCAAGGGCGAGCCGGGCCATGTGCGAGAGTTTCTCGTCGGGAAGGAGGGCTGCCAGGGCAGGCACGGCCTCCGGGCCGCCTTGGAGCGCGAGCACACGGCAGGCCTCCGATTTCTCAAGGTACGGGGCTTCGGACTTCAGCACAGCGACGGGATCGGCCTGCTGCGCCCAGCCCGGGGCGGCGGCCAGAATGATGAAACCCGCCATCAGAAGCGGTACACATACGTTCCGCATGATCGTGAGATCTCCTTTCGCGTCGAATCCTATATCGTCCAAGGCCCCCGCTCCGCGCGTGCGCGCAGGCGGTTCGCCTCATCGTCGTTGATGAACTCCTCGGCCACCGGATCGTACTCGAGGTCGCGTTCGAGCCACATGCAGATGTTGGCGGCATGCACGGTGCTCATGGAGCGATGCATGACGGAGGGGTTGGCCACGGGTTCCTCGCGCGACTTGACGCAGTCCAGGAAGTTGCGCATATGGTC
>JAFGTL010000556.1 GCA_016934125.1 Candidatus Hydrogenedentota bacterium | reverse complement strand
GCCATTGCCCCAGGGACTCTTGACGCCCTTGGGCGTGCCGTAACCCACGCGCCAGCTCATGGGATCCGCGTAGGGATCCTGGGGCTGGCCGGGCTCGGGATAGGCCGTGGTGCTTGTCCAGTAATTCGTCTGCCAGACGAGGATCCCGTCGATCCTGCGTTTCCAGGTTTGCCATAGCCAGACGCGCAGCTCCGTAGCGGGGTGATCGATGAAGAGCGTGGCAAAGGGGGCTTTGGGCCCGCAGCACACGTACCACCAGAACTCGTCGCCCGCTTTCCGCCGTTCTTCGGCCTGCTCGTGGTTGTAGCTCGGTGTGAGCGGGCACCAGATGTTCGGCCCGCCGATCAGTTCCGGCTCGATCTGCTCGGTGAGCATCCGGCCGATGCCCGGCGCGTTCTCCTTGAGCTTCCGGAACCCGTTCATCACGAATTCGTAGTCTTTCGGATCGGGTTCGTCGAACCAGTACACGTAGGCCTCGTCGAGCCACCCCTTCTCCTTGAGGTGCGCCTCGACCTTCCGGCAGTAGGCGCCGAACGCCGCCTTGTACTCGGGCGTCTCCTCGCCGTATCCGAGCAGACTGGGCTCATTGCGAGAATGGAACGTGCCTCCTCCCAGCCCGGGAATGCCCTGTTGGAATGCGTTGAAATGATACTCGCCCATGGCGCGTTCCATGGCCCGATCCCACGCCGTCCAGTCGAAAACGGGCTCCGGCATGGCGGACACCGGCTCGAAACCGCCTCCCTCGACGAGTTCCTGCCCCGTGCCGGCGTCCTGGACAGATAGATCGTCATACCAGATCGCGCCCGTGGACGATCCGTCCTCGCGCCACAGCGTGGCGCGCAACGCAAGCGTCACCGTCCTGGCTCCGTCCGGGAACCGGGTGATGGTCTTGTCGAAGAGTTGCCAATCGCGGGAGCAGGCGAAGGCCATGTCGTTGTTGCGGCCGCTCATCCACTGGCCCGCGGCGTCCTGATGAGACAGGGTCACAAGCCCTTGGTGGCCATCGGTTTCGCTGCGGTGCCAGAACCGAATCCGCACGCCGCCTTCCGGGATGGCAATCGGCTTGGTGCAGTCCGCGGCCACGTTGGCGGAGGGCGAGTCGTCCCGGAGCAACAGAGAGGCCTCTCCCCCATGCTTCTGGCTTGTGTCACACTGGCCACCGGTCCAGGAGGCCAAGCCCGTCCATTCCACGCCGATGGGATCCAGGGGCGCAGGATTGTACGGCGAGATGTGGTGGGCGCTGAAGCTCTCCCAGTACTTGTCGAGCACCTCGCGCTGCTGAGCTGGGTCCGTAACCCGTTGGTATTGAAAGACATTGCCGGGCGAGAAGCCGAACGCGCTCACGCACGTCATCCGATCCGGCAAGGCGAACCCGTACACCTCGACGCGCAGCGGCACGTCCCGTTCGAGTCCGTCCGCCGTGACGTGGATTGTGCCCGAGTAGACGCCCGCCTCCGCATCGTCCGGCACCGTCACGCGCACCCACAGGGGCTGGTTCGTCCCGGCCGGCACATCGATGGGGCCGGAGAACGGCGGAAGCGGATCGGGCCACGGGGCGACCATGCCGCTCGGATCGGTCTGCTGGGCGATGTCCACGTACCGCACGCGCAACACCTCGACGCATTCGGCGGGGATCTGCGCGCCCCGGGGGCCGGCCAACGGCCCGCACTGCGCGAGCAGGCCCGAGAGATCGCGCTCGGGCCGGACAACCAACTGGGCCGCCTCGGCCTCGTTGCGGGCGGCCCGGATCGACACGTAGCGGCCCTTGGCCTCCGGCAGGGGGCGGGTGCGCGCGATCTTCCAGCCGGACGACGCCCACCACAGGCCCAGTTCGTCGTTTGAGCCGGGCAACCGCTCGCCGTAAGCCGTTTCGCACAAGGCGGGGACGTGAATGGCCGTGACGGCCTCGAAGTCCACCCGTTTGCCGAGGGTGATGCTTACGTCGAACGCCCCGGCATCCGGCACGGTGTAGGGAAACCGGATCTGGTGCGAACCGGGTTCTACGTTCAGGGCAGGACTCTCAGACGCCGCCGTGCCGGCCCCGTCGGACAAGGTGACGCGGGGCCGGAGGCGGATCGGGCTGTCCGTCCGGTTTTCGACGCGCGCGATCACTACGTTCTCGCCGCCGGGCAGCCCGTCGCCGATGGACTCGATGGCCACATCCAGCCGCGGATCGGCCCGATGCACGGCGATGAAGTCTGTCTCGCCGTACAAATCCGCCGGAGCCCCATCCACCACGGCGTGATAGCTGTAGGTGTTCACCTGGAACGAGCCGGGATCCGAACCGGCGCCGACACGTTCCTTCGCGCGGGCGCTCAGCCGGATCCAGATGGTGCGCGCCGGGAGCAGCCCGGCCGGCACGGTGAACCGCCCCTCATCGAGCCCGGTGATGGAACCCGCTGTCTGCCAAGCCGTTCCGTCGGCGCTCACCTCGACGTCCAGCGCCCCGGAAACGTAGTAGCCGACGCCGACGGCCACCTCGGCGCTTGTCTGCTGCCGATCGCCGACGGCGTGGCAATAGACCACCTGGCTGTCCGCGCCGAATACCCACCGGTTCGTGTTGAACCCGCAGTGATGGCCGGCCAACGGCCGGGAGTAGTTCGTTGAGGCGGCCGCAAAGGGCGCCTCAAAGGCGTACTCATTGCCCTTAAGTTGTTCGCCCTTGCCCAGTTCCACTCCATCGAAGCGCCGGTGGATGGGCTGGGCGGGCCGCAACTCGAGTTGATCGAAGGCGATTGTCCCGTTGACGTGCCACTGCCCGAACCGGAGCCAGGCCCAATCCGGCGTGATGGCCCGGGGCGTTACAAACACCGACGTATAGGCCTTCCAGGACTCGGGCACGCTCCAGATGTCACGGTTGGCGAAGATCGGCCCGGTAGTCGGCGTTCCCCCGGCGCCTTTGATCGTTCGAGCCCGAAACGAGAGGGTATACACCGTATTTGCGTCGAAAGCGACGGGGTCTGAGCGCCAGTAGTTGTCGTTCTTGCCATCCCCAGTGACGCAAATCGCCCGGTTGCCCTCCGCCGCGTCTCCCGTCAGCCAGTCGCCCTGGCCTCCGGAAAGATCCCAGCCCGAAGGGCTGTCGGAGCCCTCTTCGAACGACGGGTTGCTCACCTGGGGCGGCTCTGCGGAGGCCGGCGCCATGAGAAGCACGCACAACACAGTTGGCGCCAAGTGTTTCGAGAGACGAAGAGCATGCATTGGACACCTCACTTCGGTTGGGGACTGTCTGACGTGGTTGAGCCGGCAGGACGATTCCAGGCCTGTGCGGTCTCGACTGCGATTTCGGGCCTTGTCAACAGCGTGTCTGTCATCTCGAACCGGAACCTCTTCATGCGTCAGGGCTTCACCGGCCATGACCGCGGCCGGGAACTGAGGCAATATGCCACCCTATTCGATACGTGGAGGCCGGATCGGCATCGAATGGGCGGCTTCGGCGTGATAGATCGACGTGAGTTCGTCGAAGGCATTCTTCAGGATCTCCCCCTCCAACCGGCCCTCGGTGCGGTAGAGCTCGGCGTCTATCTGCGCCCGCAGATACACGATACGCCAGCGCCACGCTTGTCGTGCCGATTGGGATAGCTTGTCTTCCACCTGTTTCACCAGTTCAAAGGCCCGGAGTGCGCTCTCGCCGATTTGGGTTCTGACGTGGTTCGCCTCGAAAATGCGAACGACCTCCAGCAAGTCGTCCACGACGTCCGGCGAGAACTCGAACGCGAGGTATTCCGCCACCGTCTCCATGGCGCTTCTGCCGGGATCCCAGTAGAACTGGTAACAGATGGCCTTGTTGATGTCCTCGTAGATGCCCTCCGAATAGGGCTCGCCCCCTTGGACTCTCCCTTCGGTTTGCTGCCAGAGCCGCTCGAGTCGCGCGGGGAGCGGGTTGGCCCCGTAGCCGCCCCAAGGAGACTGCCCCCACATGCTGATCTCGGGGAAGTTGACGAGCGGCAGGCCTGCCGGACTGCCCGTTTCGAGGGGGTACCGCGGGAAATCCTCGTGCGAGTCGGCCATGATGAAATCCAGCCAGGAGGCGTCCGGCTTCAGAAACGCGGCCAGGCCCTCCCACTCTCCCGCGGGCGGCGTGTCATACACCCATGTGGACAACACCGTCTTGACGGCCGGGAACCGTTGGCGGGCGAGCGCGGCGATCTCGCGAGAGAGCCGCGGATAGCCCCGTGCACCCCAGGGCCAGCACGTCTCACATCCGCACCCCCCCTCGTCATAGGGCCAGAACACGATGTAGTCCACCCCTTCTTCCGCGAACTCGTCAAACAACTGCCCGTACAATCCCGTCAGATACTCCCGGCCCTGCGGGAGGCTGGGACAGCAATTCACGCCGTGCCACCCTCTGCGTCCGAGATCGTCGGGCACCCGGGTGGCCCGGATCGCCTCTGGCGCGGAGGCAAACCCCTGGTTGGGACACAGCATGAGGCCAGCCTGCAATCCGATGCCTTTGGCCATGCCGTGCAGTTCGTGGAGGCGCTTCAGGTTCATCTCCGCCTTCGGATCGTCAAATCCGGTGAACTGCCACGTGGGGAACGTGACCATCACGGTATTGGCACCCCACAGCGCCACATCTTCGAGGTACCGGCCCATCTCGTCCGCCGGGGCCGCTTCGTAGTAGTTCATGAAATGGGTTGCGCAATAGAGCGCCCGAAACGCGCCCTTGGGTGCGGAGGCGCCCCGCCAGGCGCCTGGCGTGAACCCCTCCTCGCCGTATTGGGAGGCGCGAAGGAACTTGCCCACGCCGTAGAGGAGTCCGCGGGCGTCATGCCCCGTGATGCGCACCGCGCCATCCGGCTCGCCGGCGATCGTGAATGCCTCAGGGTCCGGGCCCGGCTCGATGGCCAGGACCACCCTGAGCGACGCGCCCTCCGAGGCGCCTGCTTCGGCAGATGAGCGGGCCTCCACCTGACGCGCGAAGATATCCGCAATCCGCTGGACAACAGGATTGCCGCCGGACGGCAAGACGAGTTGGATTTCCCGAACCGGTTTGGCCATGAGACCACCTCCACCCATCGAAGATGCCGTGATGGACAGACACACGATTCCAGCAATCACGGCGCGCCTCCTCATGTGCCTCGCGAGAGGGGTGCGGTGCCGGCCGGGCGTTGCGCGGTCGACCCCCTGTCCACTCCTACGAACCGGCCCGCCAGAAGGCCGGCACGAACAGCACGAGGATACTGAACAACTCCA
The DNA here is from genome assembly GCA_016934125.1 of Candidatus Hydrogenedentota bacterium. Classification (GTDB taxonomy): domain Bacteria; phylum Hydrogenedentota; class Hydrogenedentia; order Hydrogenedentales; family SLHB01; genus JAFGTL01. The sequence continues at coordinate 181 of JAFGTL010000556.1, read as the reverse complement.
GACGCCCCAATACCATGCATAGCGACAGGAACACCTTGCCCGACGCCGGCACGAGGGCGTAATTCATGGTGGCGCCGACGGCTTCGAGGCCCGGGCCGATGTTATTGAGCGTGGCCGCCACGGACGCGATGGCGGTTTGGAACGGCAGGCCCAGTGCGGACATGACGAGGCAGCCCATGGC
>JAFGTL010000555.1 GCA_016934125.1 Candidatus Hydrogenedentota bacterium | reverse complement strand
TCGAGGACTGCCTCGAACGGGAGGGATACACGTACTACGTGGATCTCTTCGCGGAACACTCGCCCTATTCGCTGCTCACCACGAGTTTCCGCCTCAACCAGCGGGAGGTGGCCGAGCCCGAGATCCATGATCGCATCAAGGAAGCGGTGGCCTATGCCCACGAACGGGGCTTCCAGGTGGCCCTCGACGTGGACGTGCGGCTGGCGCGGGCCGCGTTCCGGGAGGCGTATCCGGACGAGTTGCAGGAGATGCTCCGATTGCGGACGGCCGAGCTTGTGGCGTCGGGCGAGGTGGAAGTGGCCATCGGCCCGGAGGAACTCCGCGATCACATGACGGGGAACACGATTCCGTATGTGCCGGTGGCGGGACGGTTTGTGCGGGCCTATTCGTACGTCGTGGGCGCGGAAGGCATCGAGCCGGAGAGCGTGCAGGAGATCACGGCAGAACGGTGCACGGTGAAGGCGGCGACGGAGAAGGAAGTGCGGGTAGCCATCGCGTGCGACGCGACGTGTGAAGGGCGGACGGTGTGTGTGATGGCGGCGTTTACGCACCTGACGCCGGCGGTCTACGCGCCCCACCTGCTCGAATTCCAGCGGGCGATTGCGGCGCAGTATGCGGACGTGCCGCTGGCGGGCCTCATGAAGGATGAGTGGGGATTCCCGCCGTGCCACGGCGGGTGCCCGGCGAAGAATGACTTCTGGTTCTCCCCGTGGCGGGCGGAGGCTTACGCGGAGGCCACGGGCGGGCGGGATCTGGTGCGGGACTGCCTGTTGATGCATGCGGGCGAGCGGGGCCGGACGCGGGAGCGGCAGGCGGCCATCAACCGGCTGCTCGAGATGTCGCGGGTGCGAAACGCGGCCATCGAGGACGACTTCTACCGGGTGGCCAAGGAGCTGTTCGGGCCGGATGCCTACGTGACGACGCACGCGACGTGGGTGCCCTATCCAGGCGTCAGTGAGTTCAAGAAGAACGGGCTGGACTGGTGGGCGGCGACACGCGATTTGGCGCAAACGGACGAGGTTGCGCCGTACTGCGCCCGGACGGCGCTGGCCAAGAAGTGGGGCAGCGGCGTCTGGTATAACCAGTACTACGCGCCGGAGGTGGCCGCGTACGAACGGGAACTATGGGCGCACGCGGCCGGGGGCGGCCGGATCAACTACCATCCGCTGTATCCGAAACCCGACATCCCCCGGCGGAACCGGGTGGCGCTGCTGCTGACAGGCGGCCTGATGCGGGGCGAGTGCCGGGTGCGGCTGCTGAGCCTGGTGTCGCAGAGCGCGATCGATTGTCCGGTGGCGGTGGTATTCGGGCAGGCGTGCGCGATGAACTGGGCCGGCCCCGCCTATGACGACGTCGGGCTGGCCGTGACGGACGCGCTGTGGCGGGCGGGATACTATGCCGATCTGATTCCGAGCACCGAACTGACGGACAAGGCCTTCCAGCCGGATGTGGACGGGCGCGTCCGGTATGGCGCCCAGCCCTATGCGGCCGTGGTGCTGTATCACCCCGAATTCGAGCGCCCGGGCACGGCAGACGTATTCCGCGCAGCCGCGGCGGGCGGCACGGCCCTGTTCCGCGTGGGCGACTGGACGATGGATTTCGATGCGAACCCACTGGACGGGAACGCCGCGTTGCCCGAGGGGATGGTGGCCTGCGAGAACACGAAAGACTGTGTAGCGCGCGTGATTGCGGCCCTCGAAGCGCGCGGCATCCGGCCGTGCACACCGGCCACGTCGGCCACGCCCGCCGGCGGGCGCATGGGAACCGCGGCGCCGGGGCGCAAGGGGCAGTATCGACTGCTGGACGGCACGGAAGTGGTGGTGGCCGGTGAGAATGACGTGGCGGGCGATCCGATTGTGGCGACGCTGGACGTCAACGGGCGCGAGGCGGCCGTGGACGCCATCGGCGTGGCGGCGGTGCGGCTCGGCGAGGGCGGACGGCTCGATGCGCTGGCCGCGGGCGGCCTGAAGTCGTTTCGCACGGGCGACGTACACATCGAACTGGACGAACGTGTGGACATAGCGCTCTGGCGCGACGGTGCGGGCGCGCTGCATGGCGTGCTGCAGGGGTGGGACGGCCCGGTGCCCGCGCCGTTGGCGGCGTTATGCGCCGACTGGACGCGGCTGCCGATGCCGCCCCCTGCGCCGATGCCGGAGTAGGACGCGGGCCGGGCTCAACTTGCTCCGGAATCGCGGAGTTCGAGGATCCAGCGGATCATATCCGCCCGGGCCGCATCGAGATCCACGGCTCGGACATCGAGCGCGTCGATCCACGCCTGCGCCTTGGCGGCCGTTGCCCTGGCCGCGTCCGAGCCGGTGGCGGCCTGCGCGATGGCCTGCCGGAGCGTGGTGAGATACCGGAGATCGTCGGCGGCTTCGCGATATCCCTGAAACGCGAGGGTTTCCACGATTCCGTTGGTAGTGGGAAGAGCGAAGTTGTGATCGCGGGTTGTGGCGGCCTGATCGAAGTCGTTCCACAACGTGCCTTGCGAGCCCATGAGGCAGTAGGTGCAGGCCCCGTCGAAGTCGAGGGCCCAGAGGTAGAGGCCATAGTTGCGGCGGTGGATTTCGGGGTTCTCGACGGTGGTCTGCCGGTTGGCGTAGTTGTAGAGCCGGGCGCCGTTGGCGTGCCATTTCTCGACGGGCTCCCCGGCGGGATCGCCGGCGCGGTTGGCGAGATCGAGGAGGTCGCCAACCTTGTCGAAGTAACCGGGGAACACGGACACCATCACCTTGCCGCCGGCCTCGTGAACGGCCTGCCACGCGGCGCGCTGGCCGAGGAGGCGATCGCCGGTGGCCTCGTCGAGGCCATAGAAGTACACGGATGTGAAGCCGTACTGGACGGCAATGCCAATCGTCTTGCGGATGTTCTCCTTGAGCGCCTCCAGTTCGGCGGGTGAGGTGGGCGCGCCGATGAGGCCGGAATCGCCCAGGTGGAGGGGGCGCCCTGCCATGCCGATGTCCTTCATGATGGCCAACTGCCTGCGGAAGCGCGGTTTGTCGCCGTAGACGAGGGTTGGGGGCCAGATCATGGTGGGACTGACGATGTTGTGGTCGTACATGGCCTGCAATTCGGTGCGGAACTGGGCCTCGCTCTTATACCAATGGCTGATCCACGGCTGGTTCTCCGGGTGGATATAGCCCCAGCAGTACAGGCTGTAGGTGAACGGCGCGTCCGCGTCGTAGCGCGTGGTGGGCGAGGCCAGCGTGAAGGGGAGCACCTGGACGGTGAGGGCGAACCGGGCCAGCGGCGCGTCGGCGGCGGTGAACTCGATCTCGCCGGTGTATGTGCCGGCCGGGGTGTCGGCTGGGACGTGTACGGTGAGCCAGAGCTGCTTGTTCTGGCCGGCGGCGAGATCGAAGGGGAGGAGTCCCGGGGCGTCGGCCACGGGGAACTCCTCGGCGGTGAAGGAGGTGCCCCAGGGCTGGGGTTCGGGATCGTCGATGGGCGCGTAGCGGGCGCCGTCCTTGTATGCCAGCCTGAGGTAGTTGCGCTTCTTGTCCAGATAGACTTTGACGAGGCTGTCATCGTTAAGGAGCAGTTCCGGGACGAGCACCTTCCGATCGCGATCGAAATGGCCGCTGCGCCACCCGTTCCAGGCCTGATACCAGCACTTCACGATCTTGATGTCCACGCGGGACGCGGGGATGACGCCGCCGGGCCCGGTGAGATCGGTGGGTTGGGCGGACACGGCAGGGGTGTCTTCGGGGGCCCAGAGCACGATGCTGGCGGATTCGCGCTCGCCGGGGCATGCGTGGATCGTGGCTTCGGCCGCGGGGGCTCCTTCGAGTTCGAGCCCGTAGGGGAGCACGCGCACGGCAGAAATCGGCTTCGAGGAGTACGTCAGAACGGGCGCGGGATGGGCCCAACCGGCCTCGATAGCATCCGCGGCGTCAGCCAGGCGCCTGGCGTAGAGGACGGGCTCGTCGGAGCCGTCGACGAACTCGGGGCTGGCGAAATCCATGGCGGCGAACCGCTCGATGCGGGCGCCGATCTCGTCGGCGTTGCGCGAGACAACGCCCTTCCATGCGTCTGCGCCCGGGGACGGCTCGAAGGCGGCGATCCGGCGGGCCGCGTCTGCGGCCGTACCCTTGGCCTGCTCGAGAGCCGCGGCGATGTACTCGGCGGCCGCATCGCTGAGATCGACGACGCGAACCGCGTCGAGCATGGACACGGCGCCGTCCTTGGGGGCGTGATGGAAATGGAGGATGATGGTGCGGGTATCGGGCGTGAAGAAGTCGGATACCACGCAGGTGTTCTCCGTCCAATCGGCGCCGGCTTGGCAGCGGTACTGCTGGGACTCGCACGCCTTGGTGCCGTCGGCCTTGGCGAAGTCGATGCGGATGTGGAGCGCGGGCCCGGGCGAAACGAGGCGCGCCCGCCACAGGATGGCCACACGGTGGCTAGGCTCGACGGCGATGGGCGCCCGCACAATGATCTCTTCGTAGATGTTCTCCGAGGACGTGAAGCGGGCGCATCGGCCCGTGTCCGCGTCGACGACTGCAACGCCCGGCGTGGCCGTCCACTGATCGAGATTGCCGTGTTCGAAGCCTTCCTCGAACAGGACATTGCCGGGCGGGTTCGGCGTGCGCTGGAGTTTCATCAATGTGTCGAAGGCAGACTGTTCGTCGAGCCCGCCGGCAATGGGAGCGCACAGCGCAAGCGCGCAGACAGCGAGCAGGCAGTGAGCGAGGGCCGGCAGGCAGGCTTCGAAAGAGGTGCGCGAGGCGAAGGGGCGAGACTTCATGGTGTTCTACACTCCACGTCTGGGCCAAGGGGCGAACCCACCGGCCAGCGGCCGATGTTGGATAAACGTAAGCACAGAATCCGAAGGGAGTTATGCTTGTTGCCACAAGACGGCGAGCATAAAACCGTGCGGACTTCTGTTGATGAAGATACGCGTTTCGTGGCCTACGGCGCAACACTCGGTGTGCGGAAGAACAGGACGAACAGAACGATCCGGGCAAACGCCCGAGCACGGGGTGTCGTGCTGCTGGCAGAAAAGGCCGCGGGCCGGTTTGATTTCCGGGCGGAATCGTAGGATAATCCCTCGCCCGGGTATAGCCGCCTTGCACGGATCCTGCCGCTGTTTGTACGTTCCTAACCCCAAGGCACGGCACAGTTGGGATCCGGAGGCCTGCACGCCCGATGGGAAGGGCGCTGTGCGGAATTGTAGATGGATGGCACCGGCACAAGATCAGGAACGAGGCTAGAGGACACGATGTTCAGCATTCTGAAGAAGGTGGACTTGGCGGATCGGATCAAGGAATTCGAGGTGGAGGCGCCCCATGTCGCCCGAAAGGCGAAGCCGGGGAATTTTGTGCTGGTGCGGGGCGACGAACGGGGCGAGCGAATCCCGCTGACAATCGCGGACAGCGATGCGGACAAGGGCACGATCACCCTGGTGATGCAGGAGATCGGCAAGGGGACGACGAAACTGGGCGCGTTGAACGAGGGGGATGGCCTGCTGGACGTGGTGGGGCCGCTGGGCAAGGATCGGGAGATCCCCGAAGGCGGCAAGACGATCTGCTGTGTGGCGGGTGGACTGGGTGTTGCGCCCATGTATCCACAGACGAAGGCGTGCCACGCGGCGGGGAACCGGGTGATCTCGATCATCGGCGCGCGGAACAAGTCGCTGATGTTCTGGCAGGATCGGATGGAGGCGGTGAGCGATGAGGTGCTGTACAGCACCGACGACGGCTCGTTCGGCCACCACGGATTCGCGACGCAACTCCTGGACGGATTGATCGAGAAGGGCGAGAAGATCGACGAGGTGATCGCCATCGGGCCGGTGCCCCACATGAAGGCGGTGGCGGACTGCTGCAAGAAGCACGGGGTGCCGGTGGTGGTCAGCCTGAATCCGATCATGGTGGACGGCACGGGGATGTGCGGCGGCTGCCGGGTGACGGTGGCCGGCGAGACGAAATACGCGTGCGTGGACGGGCCGGAGTTCGACGGGGCGGCGGTGGACTTCGACGAATTGATCGCGCGCCAAAACGCATACAAGCGAATCGAGTCGGGCGAGTTGGAGGCCTATGAGGCCGCAGAGGGCGGACACCAGTGCCGGTTGGAGGAGCAGATCGCCCGAGAAGAGCTTCAGCCGATGGACGGCAAGGGCCCGCGGACGGCCGCGTACTTCGAGCAGGAAGCGGTGGCGTTTGTGCTGAACAGCATGCGGCGTCTCGGCAAGGGGTTGGGCCGGTTCGACGAAGTGGCGGTGGGCATGACGTACAGCCAGGCGGTGCGTGAGGCGAAGCGGTGCCGGCTGTGCGCGAACCCGCGGTGCGTGACGGGTTGCCCTGTCGAGGTGGACATTCCGGCGTTCATCCAGGCGATTCAGGAGGAAGATCTGCCCCGGGCCGCGCGGATTCTGAAGGACAAGAACAGTCTTCCGGCCATTTGCGGCCGGGTGTGCCCGCAGGAAACGCAGTGTGAGAAGGTGTGTTCGCTGACGCCCTACGAGCGGCCGGTGGCCATCGGCGCGCTCGAACGGTTCGTGGCGGACTGGGAAGCAGCCCATGAGCCGGCAGCGCCGGTGCGGGTGCCGTCGAACGGGCGCCGCGTGGCCGTGGTGGGTAGCGGGCCGGGCGGCCTGACGTGCGCGGGCGACTTGGCTAAGATGGGCTACGAGGTGACGATCTTCGAGGCGTTTCACGCGCCGGGCGGCGTGCTCGTGTACGGGATTCCCGAGTTCCGGCTGCCCAAGCGGATCGTGGCGCGGGAAGTGGACTACGTGAAAGGCCTGGGCGTCGAGATCCGCTCGAACATGGTGATCGGCAAGGCGCTGACGGTGGACGATCTATTCGCCGAGGGCTACGAAGCGATATTCATTGCGGTAGGCGCGGGCGCGCCGGCGTTTCTGCGCATCCCGGGCGAGAACCTGATCGGCGTGTACTCGGCGAGCGAGTTCCTGACGCGGGTGAACCTCATGAAGGCCTACCGGAGCGATTACGACACGCCGGTGCTGGTGGGCGATCGGGTGGCCGTGATCGGCGCGGGCAACGTGTCCATGGACGCGGCGCGCACGGCGGTGCGGCTCGGCGCGCGCGAGGTGACGATCGTGTACCGCCGCTCGGAGAAGGAGATGCCGGCGCGGGCGGCCGAGGTGGTGCACGCGCGGCAGGAAGGCGTGATATTCAAGCTGCTGACGAGTCCGACGCGCATCCTGGGCGATGACACGAACCACGTGGTGGGCCTCGAATGCATGCAGATGGAGTTGGGCGAGCCGGACGACTCGGGCAGGCGCCGGCCGGTTCCTATCAAGGGTTCGGAGTTCACCATCGACTGCGACATGGTGATCCCGGCGCTCGGGAACGTGGCGAACCCGCTGTTGACGGGGAACACGGAAGGGCTTGAACTGAACAAGTGGGGCAATATCGTGGCGAAGCCTGAGGGTGGCGCGACGTCGATCCCGGGCGTGTTCGCGGGCGGCGATATTGTCACCGGCTCGGCCACGGTGATCGAGGCCATGGGGGCCGGCAAACAGGCGGCCCGGGCCATCGACGCCTATCTGCGGGAGAAGGACGCGAGCGCAGCGCCGGCGGGCTGACGTCGAGGCTGGGACACGGCTCCCGGAAGCGAAGCCGGGCCGGGGCCGGGCGTTCCGGAAAGGACGCTGATTCCCCAATGAAATGGGACAGGACAGCGGTTCGCATCGCCGTAATCGTGGTGCTGGCCGGGGCGTACTGCGCGTTTGCGGCGTTCCGGCCTTACGGACTCGAATCCAAGAGCCTCTACTCGCCCCTGGCGTATCTGGCGCTGGTTCTTTGCGCCATGTGGTGGGGGCGCAAGGGGGTGGTGCTGGCGGCGCTGTTCGCCGTAATCGGCTTCTTGCCGCGGTTCTGGCAGGCGGACGTGCCGGATGCGTGGGGGGACGCGGCGCGGACGGTGTCGTTCTTCGTGGTGGCCCTCGGGCTCG
>JAFGTL010000554.1 GCA_016934125.1 Candidatus Hydrogenedentota bacterium | reverse complement strand
CCCCGGCCGTGGACGATGAGTACGGGCGCCTCGGACGAGGGCTGCTCGGGCGTATAGAGCAGCGCGGGAATTTGATCGCCTACGCCGCGGCGCCCGAGAACGAGGCGTTCGAGGGTGTAGCCGGGGCCGGCCTGCTGGCCGATGGGCGTCGCGTCCACGACCGCGGGCACGGAGGCGCCGAGCACGTCGGCTAGGGCCGCGCCGTATCCGGCGCGGAACGCGTCGAGGGCGGCGCCGTCTTCCGGCAGGATGGCCGCCCACTTGGCGCGGGAGGACACGATGAGTTCATCAATGATCTGCTGCCGCGAGGGGGCGCCGTCGGGCAGGCGTCCGTCCGGGAACACGCGGAGGGCCTCGACGGGCTCCATCTCCCAGGCGGGCTCGTGGAAGTCCGCGTAGCGTTCCCGTTCGCCAAGCAGCCATTCACCGAAGAAGCGGTATACAGCCTCGCGGCTGTTCTGGTTGTAGTTGTGGGGTGCGTCGAAATGGCGGTTGATCACCCGATCCTCGGCGCCGTATAGGGCGTAAATGCTGCCGATGGCGGGGTATTCGACTTCGGGCGTCTTGGCCGTCCAGTCGCCCGTGGCGGACACGAGGATGAGGGGGCGCGGCGCGGCCAGGGCGCCGACCTCCATGTTGGAGGCGTCGAACCGGAGGATGGGGGCGTTTTCGCACACGCAACCGCCCTGCATCGAGTGCGAGATCATGCACACCGGGGCCGCCACCTTGATCCGCGGCTCGACGGCCGTGAGCGTGAAGGTCTGTGTGCCGCCGCCGGAGGTGCCGGTGCAGCCGATGCGTTCGGGATCGACGCAGGGCAAGGCCTGGAGGAAATCGACGGCCCGCATGCTCGACCACAACTGGAGTGCGAAGGGATGGATGCCCCACAGGGTGAGCCGGCGCGCCTCGTCGAACGGGATGCCGCCCTCGTGCTGGCCGCCCTGGTGGGAGAACTGGAGGCTGTCGTTGTATCCGAGCATGTCGTAGCTGAACGCGACGATGCCCATGCGGGCGAAGGTGATGCAGCGGGCCGCGACGGAGCCGTGGTCTTCGTTGGCGAACCGGCCATCCTTCCAGTGGCCGTGGGGGCAGGCGACGCCGGGATACGGCCCGTCGCCGGGCGGGCGGTAGAGGTTGCCCGTCACGTAGAACCCGGGATAGGCCTCGATGTACGCCTTCGCAACCACATAGTCGGGATGCGTGATCTCGCCGAATACGCGGGCGTTCAGGGGGGTGCGCTCGGGCAGGGGCCACAACCCCGACGACACCAGGATCCGGCGCCGCAGCCGCGCCGCATAGGCCTCCCAGTCGTCGAGGGACTGAAACGGCGTCATGGCGAACAGCGTGTCGGTGTCGCGTTCGATGGCCGCGCGGGCATCGGACACGGCCTCGGGCTGATCGAATACGCGCAGGTGGGGGAGGGCGCGGGCGGGATCGAATGCGGGATCCGTACTGAGCACGAGTGCGGCGATGGGGCCGGACAGGGCGGCCGGCGTCTCGCCCGCTTCGAGGGGTACGTCACCCGCCTTCACCCAGCCGTAGCCGGCGGCGGGCAGGCCGGATGCGGGCACCTCGATTGTCGCGCCGGCGAGCGTCACCGTAGCGGGCTGGGCTCCGGCCTGCGCCCATACCCAGACGGCATAGTCGCCGCGTCCGGCAAGGACACGGCCCTGCTCCTCGATCTCGTAGGCATTCGTCCAAATCACGGCGGGTTCCTCCACGGCACACACGATGGCCAGTAGGGCGCAGGTAAACATGATTCGGTTCCTCCGTGGCGATCAGGAAACCACAGGAGCCCGTACGGGGTCAAGAGGGCCGCGCGGAGCCCAGGCGCAGCACGCCCGGCGCAGGAGGCATGGCAGGAGGCATGGCAGGAGGCATGGCAGGAGAAGCGCAGATAGACAAAAAGGGCCACCTACGTGCGACGTAGGCAGCCCCGTCGTGGGCTGGTACGAACGCTCCCCCTCAGCCGTGCAGGCTGAGAAGGGATTGTCCTGTTCCTAGCAGTGCCTGATTACAAGGCCTAGGCGTACAGGTACCACCACAGCAGCAGGATCAGAATCCACCACATGATGCCTCTCCTTTGTTGTTACGCCCCAGTCAAACTAGACGAGAGTATAGCATAGTTTGTCCAAATGCAAAAGCAAAATGTATCTCTCTGCGCGCATCCACGGGCCTCTTGGGAAGGCAGGGCGGCTCGTCACGGGATCAAAACGGACGGGCCGGCGTGATTCCCCGCCGGCCCGTCCGATGGAATTCGTCTTGTGGGCTATGCCACTAGCAGGTCGGGCATCCGCCGTAGAAGTACCAAAGCAGCACGACCAGGATCAACCACCACATGTTGCGTCTCCTCCAAGTTGTTGTACCTCAGGAACCGAGCGCCATTCTAGACACGGGATTCGGCGGAATGCAAGGAGTTTCCACGTCTGCCTGACGGACGCGGGGCGCCGCCGGACTGCGCGCCCGCGGGCCGCTATTTCACGGCGTCGCGGCGGCGTTTCAGTTCGCGCCAGGTGGTCAAGACAATGCCTTCCTCCTTGAGCACGGCCTTGATTTCGGGATCCGTCATGACGTTGAGATCGGCGAGGCGCGTCGGGCCGGAGGACGAGATGGCGGCGAACTCGTCGCCGGGCCGGGTGCAGTGGAAGATGAACTCGGTGATGCCGGGCTTGAGTTCGCGCAGGCAGCGGATCAGGTTGGCCTTCTTCTCGGCGCCCTCCTTCCAGTCGTAGACGCCGGCGTGGATGTCGTCGATGACGGGCAGGCCGGCCGCCCACACGGTTTCGGGGATGTTGGCGGCGAGGAGGCGTTCGGCGGCCTCGGCGTTCTGCTCCCTGACGAAGGTAAGGTGGCCGCCTGCCACGAGAATCGGGATCTGCTTCTCGATGCCCACCATCAAGTAGCGGAGGAAGAAGTCCTCGGAGGCGAAGAGGGTGCCCATGTGCGAGTCGAGGTGGGTGATGGG
>JAFGTL010000553.1 GCA_016934125.1 Candidatus Hydrogenedentota bacterium | reverse complement strand
GCGAGGAGACACTGGGCGGCCTGAAGGAGAGGGTCTATCAGCCGGAAGGCCTGACAGGATATCGGGATGGGCGGGGTGTGGGGATAACGTCGACGGGAACCGTACCTCGGGCCGCTCGGCTCACGGCCGTGGGTTTCGCCAGACCGCTCAACTTCTTGCGGTGGTATGACTTGAGCACGTTGGTCGCAATGCCGAAGAGGAACGTCTGGGCCGGCAGGCCACCCCGGCCCTCGTCAACCCCGCCCGCAACAACAGGCAATTGAGTCGTGTCCCGTTGTTTCCCCCGTTGTTTCCGCGGTGCTTCCCTTTGCTTCCCAATCTTGTTAATCCTGTAAATCCTGTCCAATAACCTCCCCGCGGGATTGAGACAACAAGCGAGGGAAGAGAGGGGAGTTTGACAAGATTGACAACATTCACAAGATGAGCGGCAAGAGCAATCTTGCAGCCCCTGCCCAGATCGGAAGAACCATAGAAGAAGGCCCGCACATGCGGGCCTCACTCGATCTGCTCTGTCCACGGCGCCGGGGGCGATGTCGCCCCGGGCGTACTGCGCGCTCAGCGCGCGGCGATGTCTGTGGTGTGGAAACGCTCGACGCCGCGCCGCGCCAACACGGGCGCGTCCGGGCGCGCATAGCCGACGGCCGCGCGGGCCGATGGGCCGGCCTCCGGCGCGGTGGGCGCGTCCTGCAGCACCGCGAGGCTGCCCAGCGCGACGACAACGACGAGCACGCCGACCAAGAGTAACAGGCGGGTTCTCTCTGCCATGGCCCTATCCTCCAAACGCACAACGTCCGCCGCCGTGACTTCCGGCGCCGTCCGAGCCTCTTTTCGTTCACTACAAATGGACGACGTTTACGCGTCCATATTCAGTATACACTACATGGGGCCCTTGGCAAAAGCTGCCCTGCGCCACGCTCACGCGCCGTCCCCGTCCAGCACTTCCCGCAGCACCGCCGCGATCTCGCCATAGGTGTAGGGTTTGCCGAGACAGGCCGTCGGCCTGGCCGTGCCCGCAAACGTCAGTTCCGCGTCCACGGCGTGCCCGCTCGACAGGATCACCTTGGCATCGGGATCCATGGCGCGGATCCGCTCGAGCACCTCGTCGCCGGCCAGCCCGGGCATCGTCAAGTCCAGCAACACCAGGTTGATGCGGCCCCGCTCCCGCTCGTAGAGGGCCAGCCCCTCCTCGCCGTTTGCGGCCAGCAGCACGGTGTAGCCCAGCCGCTCGAGGATCTTGCGCCCCAAGGTGCGCACCATGTCCTCGTCGTCGACGAGCAACACCGTTTCGGTGCCGGTGGCCACCCCGGCCGGCGCGGCCGGCCCTGGTTCTTCCATTGCAACCTCCTCTGCCGCATCGAGATACAGGAGGAAGGCCGTGCCCCGGCCCGGATTCGTATCCAGCACGATCCACCCGTTGTGCTGCTTCATGATTCCATACACGATCGCCAGGCCCAGCCCTGTGCCCCGCTCCGGGCCCTTCGTCGTGTAGAACGGCTCAAACGCCCGCCGCCGCGTCTCCTCGTCCATACCCGCGCCCGTGTCGGACACCGACACACACACGTGCCACCCCGGCCTCGCCTCCGGGTTCGCCCGGCGATCTTCCTCCGTCACAAACACGTTCGACGCCCCAAGCGTGATCCGCAGCCCGCCCGGCCCGGAGTCCGGCCCCCGCTCGAGCACCGCGTCACGCGCGTTCACGCACAGGTTCAGCAGCACCTGATGGATCTGCCCGGCGTCCACCAGCGCAGGCCGCAGATCGTCCGCCGTCTCGACTTGAATCTGGACGCGGCGGTCAAAGGTGTTGCGGGCAATCCCCGCCACTTCCTCGATGATGGCCCGCACGTCCGCCGGCTTACGCTCCACCGGACTCCGCCGGCTGAACACCATCAGTTGCTTCACCACGGCCGCGGCCCGCTTCGCCGCACGCTCCGCTTCGGCCAGCAGGGAATGGATGCTCTTCCCGTCGTGGATCGAGCGCGCCAGGCTCACGTTGCCGATGATGCCCGTGAGGAGGTTGTTGAAGTCGTGGGCCACGCCGCCCGCCAGCTCGCCCACCGCCTCCATCTTCTGCGCGTGCCGGAGTTGCTCTTCGAGCGCGACCTTCTCGGATTCGGCCCGCTTCCGCTCGCTCGCGTCGCGCAGAATCGACACGATCGCCCCGGCCCGGCCCGTCAGGTCGGAGGTCTGGGAACTCTGTTCCTCGACGTGATGGATCGCGCCGTCCATATCCCGGTAGCGGTACTCGATGACGTCCCGGACGCCCCGCTGCCGCACCCGGGCCCGGTGCGCGCGGAACGCGGCACGATCCTCCGCCACCACCCCGTCTTCCCAGGACACCTCACCGGCCAGCAGCCGTTCCACCGGCATCCCGACCACCCGCGCCGCCGCCGGATTCGCGCTCACCACGCGATCCGCGTCGTCGAACACGAGAATGCCTTCTTCGGCGTTCTCCGAGACCAGCCGGTAGTGCTCCTGCGAGCGGCGGTTCCGATCATGGGCGAGGTGGCCCGCCAGCAACCGCCCGCAGCGATCCGCCACGAGCGACAGGATGTTCTCGCTCTCTACCGAGAAGAACCCGCTCCGCGAGTGGCTCAGGTTCAGCACCCCCAACACCCGGCTCCCCGACAGCAGCGGATAGCACAACAGCGACCGCACCGTCACCGGGCTCCCCTCGACCACCACGAAATCCGGATCCGCGGTCACGTCGGCCACGCGCTGCGCCTGGGCCGTGGCCGCGGCCCGCCCGATAACCCCTTCGCCCGCGGTGAACCGCCGGCCCTTCCACGCCCCCGGCCCGTAGTAGCGGCCCTCGTCTTCGAGTGGGCTGCTTGCCGCGCGGAGTTCGAACGCCCCACCCTCCGCCGCCATCATCAACGAGCTGTTCTCCGCCGAAAGGCCCGCCGCGACCACCTCGAGCATCTGCACACAGATCCGCTCGAAGCTCTCGCGCGGATCGTCGATCCGATCCATCTCGCGCAGAATCGAGAACCCCTTCACCAAGCCTTCATAGCGTATGGCCATCTCGCGCAGCGCGCGTGCGTAATGCCCTTCCGCCGTGCCCTCGGCCGGCTTCTCCGCTTTGGCCAACTTCACCCCTCCGCCAGCACGTCGAAGAGACGTCGCGTCTCGTCCCGGCATGCGGCTAACTCATCGACATACCCCGCCACCTCGGTTGCCGTCAACCCGAGCCCCTTGAGCACCTTCGGATCCGGCGACGGATCCCGCGGATCCCCCGCGTAGCCGAACTCGGCCCGCCGCGACAGGACGTCCGCCAGCGCCACCGAAAGCACCTCGGTGCGATAGTCGCCTCTGTACGAGCCGTACCGGTAGTGGTGCTCGATGGTGTCCCGGATCATCGGGGGAAAGCCCCAATGCCCCGCGATCCACCCGCCCACCTCGGCGTGCGTCGTATCCAGCCGTTCCCGCTCGACCTCGGCCAAGGGCCGGTTCGCGGCCCCGGCCTCCCGAACCACATCCGCATACCGATCGCCTAACCCCAATTCCAGCACATATTTGCCCACGTCGTGCAGGAGGCCCGCCGTGAAACACGCCTCCGGCGACGAGCCCGAACCGTGCAGTTGCGTCACAAACTGCGCCGCCTTGCCCGCCCCCAACGAATGCATCCAGAAATCCTGCAAGTCGAGGGCGTACCGCGCGTTCTGCGTGATCACGTCAAACACCGACGTCGCCAGGGCCAACAGGCGCACCGCGTCGAAACCGATCACCACAATGGCCCGCCGGATGGTGTCGATCTCGCGGCTCGTTCCGTAAAAGGCCGAGTTGGCCAACCGCAACACACGCGCCGAGATCGCGTAGTCCTGCTCGAGAATCGCGGTCAGATCCGATGCCGACGAACGCTCATCCGCCACCGTCTCGAGCACCCGCGTCATCACCACGGGAATCGTCGGGAGATCGTCCAGATCAAGAAGCCTGCTTCGCGTATTTCGGTCGATCATGACCGCCTCGCCCCAGGATAAGCACCCAATGCAGCATACTCCACCACGCCGGCCCCCGCTGCCGAACCATGGTGTTTACAACAGGTCAACCTCAAGCCCTTCCATAGGATTTTTCTCACATTACCTCGAAAAAAGCAAGCTTTTTCCCGCCCGCCGCCTCCTGTGCGCCCACTCCCGTTCTGTACTGGAAACAGATTCAGCACCTTGATCGAATGCCAAGCCAGGCACCATACTACCTTCGATGCGGCGCACTTCGATGCGGCGCACTTCGATGCGGCGCACTTCGATGCGGCGCACTTCGATGCGGCGCACTTCGATGCGGC
>JAFGTL010000552.1 GCA_016934125.1 Candidatus Hydrogenedentota bacterium | reverse complement strand
GGTGCCGCTGGTCGAGTACATCGTGGACGGGGTGGTGCTGAAGCCCGTGGTAACGGAAGTGCTTGGCCGGGAATGGGTTCCGTATGGCCCGGGGCGTGACGCCCAGGCCGCCTACCTGGACAATTTCATCGCGTTCTGGTGGCGGCTCGGCTACGACGCGGTACGCCTCGAGATCGGCCTGCCTTTTGCGGAAAAACACGTGGTCGGCGCGGACCCGGCGCCCGGCGCGAACCAGGACCGCTCGTGGACGGATCAGCACCACGGCATGATCGCGTCGTGGGACGATTTCGAGCGGTATCCCTGGCCGGAACTCGAAGAGGTCGACTTCTTCGCCATCGAGTACGTTGCGACGCATCTCCCTGAGGGAATGGGGTTTATGAGTTGCCATGGCGGCGGCATTTTCGAGCATCTGTCCCAGATCATGTCCATCGAGGGGTTATGCACGGCCGTGTACGAGCAGCCCGAACTCGTCCGGGCCGTGGCAGACAGAGTGGGGGGGCTGTTGAAGGCCTATCACCGCCAGTTGCTCGGGCTGGACGCGCTCACGGCCATATTCCAGGGCGACGACATGGGATTCCGCACTGGAACGCTCATCACGCCGAACCAGATGCGCGAGTATAGCGTCAAGTGGCACAAGGAGTTCGCCGCACAGGCCCATGACCACGGCCGGCCCTATTTCCTCCATTCCTGCGGCAATATCGAGTCCATCATGGACGATCTCATCAAGGATGTGGGGATTGACGCAAAGCACTCGTACGAAGACGCCATCATCCCGGTCGAACAGTTCCAGGAGCGCTACGGCGACCGGATCGGCGTGCTAGGCGGCGTGGATATCAACATCCTGTCCGCGGGGTCGCCGGAGGACGTGCGTGCCCGAACCCGTTTTCTAATAGAGACTTGCGGGGCCCGCGGCCGCTACGCGGTCGGGTCGGGCAACTCGATCCCGAGCTATGTGCCCGTCGAAAACTACCTCGCCATGGTGGACGAGGCCGAGGCGTTACGCGGGTGATGACTGACACGCCGGCCGCGCCGAAAGGGAACCACGTGGAACAACCATCGCTGGCAAACCGCTCCCCCGCCGCCGGGGCGCCGAAGTCCGTTGGGCTGCCTCGCCCCACCGAGACCACTTGGCGAGATCTGCTCTGGGCGGTAGGAGTGCTCTGGGCGTTCGACCTCTTCGGCGGAATCGCCGTGGTGGTCGCCATGGTGGCATCGGGGCATCCCATCAGCGCCGGGTTCCAACCCGATCCGGCGGTCGCCGTGGGCATGTCGGTGGCGTCCTATGCCTGGACGGGGGCGGTCGTGTGGTATTTCCTGTGCCGCAAGCACGGGAAAGGCCTGTTGGATGGCTTGGCGCTCCGGCGGCTGCCCCGGAAACACACGGCAGTCTGGGCCGGAATCGGCGTGGTCGCGGCGATTGGCGGCGCGTTGGCGGTGGCGCCCTTTGTCGAGGGCGGCTCGTTCATGGCCAACATGGCGTCGAGCCCGGAAGGACTCGTCGCCTTCGCCGTGTTGGCAGTCATGGCCCCCTTCTTCGAGGAAGTCTACTACCGCGGATTCCTGTTCCCGCATTTCCGGCGGAAGCTGGGGTTCCTGGCCGCGACTGCCATCGTATCCGTCTGGTTCTGCGTGCCCCATGTGGCCCAACTCCTGGGCGGCGATGAGGCGGGCCTGGTGCAGATCGGCGCGATGGGCCTGTTCTGGACGGTATTGCGCCACGTGAGCGGCTCGCTCACGCCGTGCATCGTGTGCCATCTGACCTACAACGCAACGCTGGTGGCTATGATGAGCCTGGCTGCGGCCGCAGCAGGCGGCTGAGAACAAAAAAGGCGCCCTGACGCACTGGAGAAATGCGTCATGGCGCCGTGAAATGCTGTACCTCAGTAAGGCCTAAGAAGTCTGGCGGGCTCTACTCCGGTGTGCCCTTCTTCTCGTCCTTCTGCTCAGGCGTCTTGAAGAGGTTCTGGCAGCAGCAGCCGCCTTCGCTGAAGTCAAACGCCTTGATCGGGTCCTTGCTGACAGCTTTCAGATGCTTCATCGTCTCTCCTCCGTACTCTCAAAGCCAAGGGTTACTTCCTTTATAACTAGTACTATACAGCATTTACAGCTTGTTGTCCAGATCGTTACGGGGCACGTCCGCCGCGCATTGCCGCGGAGCGGAGCGCGCCCGGGGCAAGCCGGGGAGCCACAGCCTCCTCAATCGCCCGTCGGAGCCCGGACGACGCGTCCGAAGTCGGGGGTTCAGGCGAGGCGAACGGCCCAGCCCGGGGCTTTTCTGTACGTGCCCGATTCAGTAGAATCGCTCATGGTAAACGGACGTAGCCGGCTGCAGAAAGGGGCGCATCATGACGATCGCGAAGCAGGCCTATGAACACTACGAAGCCGCCGGCAAGGAAACGGGCGTGTTCCCGCTCGTCGAGAACATGCGGGTGCTCGAGATCGGGTTCGGCGCCGGCGCGCTCCTCGAAGCGTTGCAGGCCCGGGGCAACGACACGTACGGGCTCGATGTAGGCAAGGATATCGTCGATAAGGCCGTCGAACGAGGCCTGAAAAACGTATTCCTCCTCGACGTGAGCGAAGAGGCGCTCCCGTTCGAAGACGATTTCTTCGATGCCATCTACTGCTACGAGGTGATCGAGCACCTGACGAACCCCCACCGCCTGTTTTCCGAGATCCGGCGCGTGTTGAAGCGCGATCACCCCCTGTTCTTCTCCGCGCCCGCACAGGAGATCGACATGGGCTACGGCATGGGGCGGCATCCCTTCGTGTACCCCGGCCTGCTCGAGAAGCCCAACTTGGAGCGGTTCTTCATGCAGATGTACTTCCGCATCGAAGAGGCAGTTGAATCCGGGCGGCTCCTCGAAGGGCGGAGCTACGTGCTGCGCAACGGGAAAGGCCCCGGCAAACCCGACATCGTGGAAGTGGTCACCGGGCCCCATAACCTCATCGAGTTGTACGGCGACGTGCTCGGTGAGGAGCGGCTGCAGGCGGAACTCGCCCGGGAAACCGCGCCGTACCTCTCCCTGATTGCCATGCAAGGGCAGAGCGGGGCATGGGATCAGGTTCTAGGCCTCACCCGCTACCTGCTTACCCAGTTTCCCGACTACCTGCCCGTTTACCTTCAGTTGGCCGAGCTGTTCTTCTCGCTGAACCGGACGGAGGAGGGCAAGCGGCTCCTCCACGCGCTCCTCGACCGCCCCAACCTGCCCATGCCCGTCGCACGCCGCGCCCAAGACCTCCTCGCGGCCCGTCAGGAACCCGACGCGGGGGAGTGAACAGCGCGGTGGGCGGCCTCGTCTGGCCCGAGGCGCGCTCCGGCCGATGTCGCGCTCCGGCCCCGGCGGCGATGAGATTAACGCAGAGGCCGCAAGGCCGCGGAGGTTCGCGGAGCGTGTTACTCAAGCCCTTTCAGCCGTCCCGCTGGGACTGGACAAAGAGCGCGCCCGGTTCCCGCCGTTGAAACGGGCGGGCTATTGCCGTGGCGTCCCGCTGGGACGCCCGACATGCCGACGGCGTGCGTCCTTTGCTCAGCACGCCTTCTCCGGGGCGTCCGTGCCCGCCTGCGCCCCTCGTTGTGGCGCGGACTCCTGACCGCGCCACCCTCCCGAGGCCCTCGGCCCGATCTACCGTCGAACGCGGGGAAGACAGCCCGAAGCCTGCGCATCCAGCTTCTTGAGCAGACGTCAGCCGGCTTGAGTGTCATCCTCCTTGACGACTTCGACGCGGAGTTTCAGGCCACAGGTGGCGCAGGTGATATCACCCAGTGGATAGGCCTTGCGGCTGCCGCATTGCGGGCAGAAGAGTGTGATTTCGTCAGCCGCCTCGGGGTTGCACGCCTGAACGCTCGACAGGCCGTGTAACTTGGCGAGGATGGGGGTAGTCAGCGTGCCGCAGCCGTCCAGAATGCCGATGATCCCGAGGACGCGGAAGTAGATCTCGCCCTCCAGCTCAAACAGGATCAGGGCGGTCGACACGGCGGCGAGGGACGCGATGGCGCAGAGGGTGAGCCAGTAGACGCGGCGCAACCGCCCCGGCAACGAGGCGAGCCCAAGCACAGAAGCGTGGCCGAGCGAGAACGACACGATGCCCGCAATGGCCATGGCCTTGGCGTAGGACTCGTTGAAGTCCTTGAACGACCAGATTCCGCCCATGAAGAGCAGGAAGGCGATGATCGACGCCCCCACACCGGCAATGGACAGCCCATAGGCCAGTGGGAACTTGCGTCCGCGGGAGTAGGCGGCCGCACTGGCCAGGGCGGTCATGCTGCAGAAGGATACGCTCAGCGTGGTGAACAGGATCCGTGCTTCTGTCTGGCCCCATCGCCCCTGCAGGAACGCGTAAATGCCCATCGCGGCCGACACGATCAGCGAACCGATCAGCGAACGCAGGAACACCTTTCTCAACGTCGCCGGGAGGTCGCGGGCGACCTCCGGCGACCTCTCATCGTGTGTGGGCTCTTCCACCAGCCTGAGCCGGTTCTCGGTTTGAGCGCTCATAGGTGACCTCCTTTCAATCGAACTGTCCAGTTCCGGGTGCGCACCGAGGTATTCGACCTCGACTGCCGGGGATTGAGCATTTGTCGCGCCAAGATCGGGCAGACCGCCTAATATACTGGGGAAAGAGAGGTTACGAAGGCCAGAGGGGGAGAACGGGCGCGGGGCAGAAGGCGTCGGGCTGTACAAATCCCGCACACATCCTGCGCAATTCATGCAGAACGACGCGGCCGCGGACGTAGGACTGGCGACGACTGCGCTTCAAGAGAACGACGCAGAGAGGGGTAACGCAGAGGACGCCAAGGACGCGGAGGAACGCTGAGTGTGCTTATTCGAGGTCGTTCGCGATCCGCTTGATCCCGTCTACAAGCCTCATTTCATGGAAATTCAGATTCAACCCCAGTCGTGTATCGGTTAACCGGAGATAGGTAAGCGTCTTGGCGTGATCGTACTCCGTCATTGCTTCCTTGGCCTTCACGTCGACGATAACCATGTCCTCAACCAGCAAATCCAGACGCAGATCGGTGGCCAGCTTCACGCCCTTGTAGCTGATCGGGACAGGCTTCTGACGTTCGAACCGAACCCCGCGCAAGTGCAGTTCGTAACACAAGGCCTCCTCATACACGCTTTCAAGCAGCCCCGGCCCGAGGGTCCGATGCACCTCGATCGCTGCGCCGATGACCTGTTCTGAGATCTCATTCTCGTGCATCCGACTTCCTCCGCGCACGCGCAGCCAGCGCGCCCCTTACGGCCGGCATTCAAGAAGACTTCTTCAAGACCACGCTCAGCCACGACGACACGCCCGACACGCCGCAGGAACACCAACGCAGAGGACGCCAAGGACGCGGAGGAGCGCGGAGCGTAGTCATTCAGGCCCCCGTCGGCATTCCTCTGCGCGGCTCCGCGATCATTGCGTCCTCTGCGTTTATCCCTCCTGAAGTCACACCGCACCAGCCGCGGCTCGCGCCCCGGGCCGCTGGAGTCCGAAGCGCCTCGAAAGGACAGCCAACGGCTGACAAGAGAAGGATGCCAATGATCGACATCCGGGATGGAAATGCGATTGCCCGCCTGTGTTGTCGCATCTTGAACACAGCCCCCGATTTCGCCCCTGTTGCCATACCGGCAGTCTAGCACAGCGCACTCCAGGACGCAATAGGGATGGGGACGCGCTTCCGCGGCCTCAAGAACAGCGCAGAGCACGCCAAGGACGCTGAGGATCGCAGAGCGTAGTCATTCAGGCCCCCGTCGGCATTGCTCTGCGTGTCTCCGCGATCATTGCGTCCTCTGCGTTTATCGGTTCGCAGGATGGCGCGACGGCTGTTCTTCTCTCTTCGCCGTGTTCTCCGTGGCTCCGTGTGAAGTAGGGCACGAGACATGGCCGCACACGGAGCCACAGAGATCACGGAGAAGGACTACGGCCGGAAGACGGCACCGCGCTTCCAAGGGTCTCGGCTCGATCTGCCGTCGACCGCTGGGAAGATAGTCCCGAGTCTCAGCGCGCGCTCTCAGCGCGCGCTCCGTGCGCCAGCGCATGGGCAGGGCCTGCTGCCCCTTCAGTTCGAGACAAGACAAACGCAGAGGACGCCAAGGACGCGGAGACTCGCAGAGTCTGGCCAATCAAGGCCCCGAACCGGTGTTCCCCTCTGCGTACGCGCTCTTGGCGCGCCCTCCGCGTCCTTCGCGCCCTCTGCGTCCTT
Source organism: Candidatus Hydrogenedentota bacterium (assembly GCA_016934125.1). Taxonomy (GTDB): domain Bacteria; phylum Hydrogenedentota; class Hydrogenedentia; order Hydrogenedentales; family SLHB01; genus JAFGTL01. Next base: position 19,689 of record JAFGTL010000552.1, on the reverse strand, counting down.
CGCGCCCTCCGCGTCCTTCGCGCCCTCCGCGTCCTTCGCGCCCTCTGCGTCCTTCGCGCCCTCTGCGTCCTTCGCGCCCTCTGCGTCCTTCGCGCCCTCTGCGTTTGTCTTCTCCCGAATTGAAGGGGCAGCGTCCAGGCCACTCGCAGGCGGGTTGCTCGGGCGGGTATGCATGCTGCATGATGGGGTGCGAACGCCGGTTGCATGCGCGGAAAGGAGCGGGTGATGGATTACGTGTGCCTCGGAAGCAGCGGGATTCGGGTGTCGGAGTTGTGTCTGGGCACGATGACGTTCGGCAAGGAGGCCGACGAGGCGACGTCGAAGGTCCTGATGGATCGCGCCCTCGATGCGGGCATCAATTTCTTCGACACGGCGAACATCTACAACGAGGGCCGCACCGAGGAGATCGTAGGGCGGTGGATCGGGCCGCACCGGGACGGCCTGATCCTGGCGTCGAAGGTGCATTTCCCGACAGGCGACGGTGTGAACGACTCGGGGAGCGGCCGGCGCCACATCCTCCGGGAGGTGGAGAAGAGTCTGCAGCGTCTCCAGACGGACTGGCTCGATATCGTCTATCTGCATCACTGGGACGAGCATACGCCCATCGAGGAGAGCCTGGCCGCGTTGACGACGCTCGTCGAACAGGGCAAGGTGATGTACTGCGGCGTGTCGAACTTCTCGGCGTGGCAAACCATGAAGGCGATGGCGGTGTCGGCGGCCAATGGGTTTGCGCCCATCGCGTGCATCCAGCCGATGTACAACCTGGTGAAGCGCCAGGCCGAAGTGGAACTGCTGCCACTGGCCGCCTCGGAAGGGTTAGGCGTCTGCCCGTACAACCCGCTCGCGGCGGGCGTGCTCACCGGCAAATACCTGCGCGGGGAGCAGGGGCGTCTCCACGAAAGCGACATGTACAAGGAGCGATACAAGGATCCGTCCTACGCCGAAACGGCGGCGCGCTTCGTCGACTACGCCCAGGCCAATGGGCTGTCGCCGGCCGCCCTCGCCGTGGCGTGGGTGCTGCGCCATCCGGCCGTCACCTCGGCCATCATCGGCGCGCGGAATCTCGATCAGCTCAACGACACGCTCGGGTGCCTCGACATACCTCTCGACGCGGATCGGCGCTCGAAAGTGTCGGCGCTGGCCCCTGCGCCGCCGCTGGCCACCGATCGCTGATCAAACCGAAGGCCGCATGCGATGAGGAGTGTAACCGTGTATACCGCGATCTCAGGAATGCTGATGGCCGCCCTTGCCGCGACACCCGCCGGGGGCGCGCCCGGCACCTCGCCGGAGGCCCGGCAGGTGCAGCAGTGGATCGATGCGCTCGGGGCGGCCGTGGACAGCGCTCCGCCCCGCGAAGAGGCCCCCGCGGTGCGGATCGTCGAGGCCCGCCAGGATTACCGCGCGCCCACGCCGGACGTGTGCTGCCATACGGGCACGCCGCTGCGAATCGGCTCGCAATCCTACGAAAAAGGCATCGGCGCCCATGCCAATGGCAGGATTGCCGTCGCGCTATCGGGCGACTTCGTGCGGTTCTGCGCCGAGGCCGGCGTAGACAACAACGAGGACACCCGGGGCGAACGCGGCTCCGTCCAGTTCGCCGTGGCGGTGGATGGCGCCGAGCGATTCCGCTCGCCCGTGCTTCGAGGCGGGGGCGAGCCCGTGCCGGTGGAGGTTGACGTGTCGGGCGCGTCGCGCCTGGAGCTGATCGTCGAGGATGCCGGCGACGGATACCGCTACGATCAGGCCGACTGGGCCGTCGCGGCCCTTGAAACCGCCAGCGGCGAACGCGTCTACCTCGGCGATGTGTTCGAAACGGCCGGCGGCGAGGGATTCGCAGGCGCGCCTACGGGATTCACCTACGGCGGAGCGGACTTTGCCGCGCTCTGTGGACGCTGGGATAGGCGCGTCGAAGAACTCGAACGCCTGCCCGGGATGCGGCGCCACTCGGTGACGTGGGCCGAACCCGGCACCGGATTCGAGGCGACGCTGCTCGTGACGGAGTTCGATGCCCCCGCCGCCGTCGAGTTGCAGTGGCGGTTCACAAACACCGGCGTCGAACCCAGCGCCGTGATCGCAGACGTGCGCAGCGTGGATCTGCGCGCACCGGCCGAGAAAGGGCGCGCGGAACTCGTGTCGTGTCGCGGCGGCACCACGGGCAACCTCGCCCACCAGCCCGGGTTCGAACTCAGCCGCACGCCGCTCGGCTCGCGAAGCCTGTCCGTGGAGGGTGGCCGTTCAAGCAACGGCGATCTCCCCTTCTTCCTCCTCAGCGGACTCCGCGGGGCGTGGGGCGTGGCCTGCGGCCTCGGGTGGTCGGGGGCGTGGCAGGCGGACGCGCGGTTCGATGAAGGCGTCGAGACGGCGCAGGTGCGGGCCGGTATGACGCCGTGCCGGTTCCGGTTGCCGGCCGGCGAGTCGGTTACGCTGCCCGCGGCCCTGGTGGCGCCGTTCAAGGGCCCCGCATCGACGGGCGGGAACCGGATACGCCGATTGCTCCGCGAACACTACCAGGGCCGGCTGGGCGGCCGGGAAGTCCTGCCGCCGGTGTCGTTCAGCACGTGGTTCGTGTTCCACAACGACATCGACGCGCCGCTGCTCGCCGAACTCGCCCGGGAGGCGGCCGATCTGGGCATCGAGTACTTCTGCGTCGACGCCGGCTGGTTCGACGGGGCCTTTCCGTACGGTGTCGGCAACTGGACGGTGGATGCGGCGAAGTTCCCGGAGGGGCTGGAGCCCGTGGCGGCGGAGGTGCACCGGCTCGGCATGAAGTTCGGCCTGTGGTTCGAGCCGGAACGCGTGACGGCGGGCACCCGCTGGGCCGAGGAACACCCCGAACTGCTCTACGGCGGGGGCGGGAGCGAGAAGGCCGGTGCGCGCGCGCTGCTCGATCTGGGCAAACCCGCCGCACGCGATCTCGTCTTGTCCATGATGTCGCCCATTATCGAGCGGGTAGGCGTCGACTGGATCCGCTTCGATTTCAACATCGCGCCGGGGCCCATTTGGGCCGAAGCCGAAGGGGATGACGAGCAGGGCCTGAGCCAGATCCGTTACATGAATGGGCTGTACGCGCTGTTGCGCGAATTGATGCGGCGCCATCCGGATCTCCTCATCGAGCAATGCGCGAGCGGCGGCCGCCGCATCGATCTCGAGACCATCCGCCTCGGCCACACCTTCTGGAAGTCCGATGACACCTTCGATCAACCCCTGATGCGGTTTCACGAAACGGGCGGCAACTTCTTCCTCTTGGCCGGCCACCTCAACACGAATTACTGCCGGTTCCGCTCGGAAGGCGAACTGCTCGCGCTGTTCGCGGGGTGTCTCGGATTCGGGGCCGATCTGCGCGCCCTCGATGCCGATCAGAAGGATGCCATCCGCCGGGCCATCGCCGCCTACAAGGAAGTGCGCGGCTACTTGAACCGAGACTACTACGGCCTGTTCGAGCAGGCGACGTCGGAGACGGGCTGGGCGGGCTGGGAATTCATCGCGCCCGAAGACGGCCAGGGGTGCTTCATCGTGTATCGGCCGGAGCGTTCGCCTTACGCCCGCGCGGCGGTGCGGCTCGAAGGCCTGCAGCCGGAACGCCGATACCGCCTGCGCGAGGCCATGACGGGAGAGGAGGGCGTCGCGACAGGCGCCGAACTCGCGGCTACGTTCACGCTCGACGTCGAGCCGGGCGGCGCGCAGGTGTGGCGATTCGAGGCCGAGGAGGCCCGATAACGCCCCGGCCGCGCGGGGCCCGGGGGAAAGGGAGAAGCATGCTGTTGCCGACACTGCTCGTGTGTGCGGGCCTCGAATCTGCCGTGGCCGCGGGGGCGCAGTGCCTCTGGTATGACGAACCGGCGGGCGCGTGGACGGAGGCCCTGCCCGTCGGGAACGGCCGGCTCGGCGCCATGGTGTTCGGAGGCGTCGAAGAGGATCGGCTCCAACTCAACGAAGACACGCTGTACTCGGGCGAGCCGCTGCCCCTCGGCGTGCCCGACATCAAAGCCACCTTCGACGAAGTCGTGGCGCTCTTGCGCGCGGGTAAGTACCGCGAGGCGGATGAGTTCGCCACCAAACACTGGCTCGGCCGCTGCAACCAGTTGTATCAGCCCATGGGCGACCTCCGCATCGCTTTCCCGGGACACGCCGCCGCCACGGGCTACCGCCGCGAACTCGACATCGATTCGGCCGTGGCCGCCGTGTCCTACTCCGTCGACGACACCCGGTTCACACGCGAGTATTTTGCGAGCCACCCCGCCCAAGCCATCGTCATCCGCATCACCTGCGATCGGCCCGGCGGCCTTTCCTGCACCGTTACGCTCGACTCGCCCCATCCTACCGCGGCCATGCGCCCGGAGGGCGCCGATACCCTCGTCCTGCGCGGGCGGGCGCCCGGGTTCGCCACCCGCCGGGGCCTCGACTGGATCGAGAAGAAGGGCGACGCCCACAAGTATCCCGAGGCCTTCAACGCGGACGGGACGCGCAAACCTGAAGCGGCCGCTCTCATGTACGGCGACGCCATTGACGGTAAGGGCACGGCGTTCGAGACACGGGTGCGGGCGGTGGCGGTGAACGGCGAGGTGCAGGCCGCGGCGGATGGAGTGCACGTGCGCGGCGCCGACTCGGTGGTGCTGGTGCTGACGGCCGACACGAGCTACAACGGGTTTGACAAGAGCCCGAGCCGGGAGGGGGTGGATCCGGCCGTGCGGGCGGCCGGCGATCTCGCGCGGGCGCTCCGGCTGCCCTACGAGGCGTTGCGGGCCCAGCACGAGTCCGACTACCGCCACCTGTTCCGGCGCGTGCGGTTCGAACTGGGGGAGGGCGGGCCTCCGGACGGCGTGCCCACCGACGAGCGGATCGTGCGCTTCGCGGAAACCGGCGATCCGGCCCTGGTGGCCCTGCTCTTCCAGTACGGCCGCTACCTCATGATCGCCGGCTCGCGCCCCGGCACCCAACCCCTCAACCTTCAGGGCATCTGGAACGAGCAGCGCGTGCCGCCGTGGGCCTCCAACTACACCACCAACATCAACACCGAGATGAACTACTGGCCCGCCGAGACGACGAATCTCTCGGAATGCCACGAGCCGCTCTTCGATCTCATCCGCGAGTGCGCCGTGAACGGCCGCATCAGCGCGGAACGCAGCTACGGCAAACGGGGATGGGTGCTCCACCACAACGTGACGATCTGGCGCAACACCGATCCGACGGATAACAACGCGTACTATGCCCACTGGCCCATGGCGAGCGGCTGGTTCTGCCAGCATGTGTGGGAACACTACCTTTTCACGGGTGATCGCGCGTTCCTCGCCGACGCCTACCCCATCATGAAAGACGCGGCCCTCTTCTACCTCGACTGGCTCGTCGAGGATGGCGAAGGCCACCTGATCACGCCCGTGTCCGGCTCGCCGGAGAATCGGTTCCGTTACGGCGACGGGGCCGTGGCAGGATTGAGCATGGGTTGCACGATGGACATGTTCATCATCCGCGAGTTGTTCACGAACTGCATTACGGCGGCCGAACTGCTCGACGTGGATCCGGATCTGCGCGCGGAATGGGCGCAGAAGCTCGAACGCCTGCTCCCGCCACGGATCGGGAAACGGGGCCAACTCCAGGAATGGAAGGAAGACTGGGATGAGAGCGAGCCGCAACACCGGCACATGTCGCACATGTACGGCCTGCATCCCGGATGCGCCATTACACCGCGCACGACGCCCGAACTGGCGGCCGCGGCGCAGCGCTCGCTCGAGTTGCGCGGCGATGGCGGGACGGGCTGGAGCCTGGCGTGGAAGGTCTCGCTCTGGGCACGGCTCGGCGACGGCAACCACTCCTACCGCATCCTGCAGGGCCTGATGAATCTCGTCACCGATAGCGAGGTGAGCGTGAAACGGCACGGGGGCCTCTATGCGAACTTGATGGACGCCCATCCGCCGTTTCAGATCGACGGCAACTTCGGCGCGACGGCCGGGATCGCCGAGACGCTCGTGCAGAGCCATGCGGGCGAACTCGAACTCCTGCCCGCGTTGCCCGACGCGTGGCCGACGGGGCTCATCGAGGGCCTACGCGCGCGCGGCGGATTCGAGGTGGATGTCGCGTGGGAGGGAGGCCGGCTCGCCTCGGCTACGGTGCGCTCCGGCCTCGGCCGGCCCTGTCGCATCCGCTACGGCGACGGCGTAACGACGTTCGACACCGAACCGGGGCAGAGCTACCGCATCGGGCCGGAACTCGAACACTCGCGCGTCGGGGGTGTCGATCTCGGCGCGATCGCGTCGCCCATCATCTTCCACGGCGACGCGGCCACCGCGTATCGCGATCCCGCCGTGCTCCACCACGACGGCGTGTTCCACCTGTTCTTCACGCTGCACCGCCGCGAGGCCGACGGCCATTACTACCTCTACACCGCCACGAGCACGAGCACCGATCTCGTCCGGTGGAGCCCGCCCCGCATCCTCACGCCGCGCGACTTGAGCCTCAACTTCTCGAGCCCGGGCAACATCGTGCGCCACGGCGACGAATGGCTGCTGTGCCTCCAAACCTATCCGACGCCCAACGACGAGATCTTCGGCAACGACACGGCCCGGATCTGGATCATGCGGAGCCGCGATCTGGTGGACTGGGGCGAGCCGGAACTGCTCCACGTGAAAGGCCCGGACACGCCCGTGGCCGACATGGGCCGCATGATCGATCCCTACCTGCTCCGCGATAAAGACAAGCCCGGCACGTGGTGGTGTTTCTACAAGCAGGACGGCGTCAGCATGTCGTACAGCACCGATCTCGAAACCTGGACGTACTTCGGCCGGCGCGATGCGGGTGAAAACGCGTGCGCGCTCGTCGACGGCGATGAGTACATCCTGTTCCATTCGCCGCGGAACGGAATCGGCGTGAAACGCTCCGCCGATCTCGAAACCTGGACGGATGACGGCCCCCTCATCACGCTGGGGCAGGATGAATGGCCTTGGGCGGGCGGCCGGTTGACGGCCGGGGCCGTGCTCGACTTGCGCGACACCCCCGGCATCGGCAAGTATCTGCTCTTCTTCCACGGCAGCACCAAGGCCGGCCTCGAAGAACACGGCGCCAACGGCCACGCCAGCCTCGCCCTGGCCTGGAGCGACGATCTCAAAACCTGGGATTGGCCCGGCAAAACGCCGTGAACGCCGGCGGCAACCTGCGCTGACTACAGCAGGCTGCGCTGAAGCATGGTTTGGTGGACGCGCTGGAGGGACACGTCGGTGCTGGCCTCGGCCATGGTTCGGCCGCGTTTGAGGGCGGGCCCCATGCTGGCGTACATGTCGTCGAAACGTTCGCGGATGTAGGCGAGGGCCTGTTCGCGCGAATACTTGGCGCCGCCCAGCGCCTGGCGGTATTCGAGGTTGGACACGATGAGCCCGCCCGCGTTCGCGTAGGTGTCGGGAATCAGATCGATGCCGTTTCCTTCGAGGATCTTCATCCCGTCGTAGGTGACGGGCATGTTGGCCGCCTCGACGAGCACCTTGCAGCGGACGCCGCCGGCGTTCCTGTCGTGGATTACGTGGCCGCGTGCCGCGGGAATGAGATAGTCGCATTTCAGCCGGAACAACCGCTCGTTCGTCATAGGTTTGGCTTTGAATCCGTCGACGCAGCCGGCTTTCTCGCAGTGTTTCATGAGGGCGGGGATATCGAGCCCGGCGGGATCGTATGCGCCGCCCGTCATATCCGTGACGGCGATGACTTTGACGCCCGCCTCGTGGAGAAAGGCGGCGGCGTGGGAGCCGACGTTACCGAATCCCTGGAGGGCGACGGTGCAGCAGTCGGGGGCGCGGCCGAGGCGTTCCATGTGCTTGAGCGTGGCGTAGTAGACGCCGTAGCCGGTGGCCTCTTTGCGGCCCGGCATCCAGCCTTCGATGCCGTCCGGCTTGCCGGTGACGGAGGCCGGATCGCGGGTGACGTTGTAGATGCGCACCATCTCGGGGCCGCTGCTGCCCATATCGGGCGCGGGAATGTAGACGTGTTTCGCGAAAAGCCAGCCGAAGTGATCGGTGAACTCGTCCATGATGTCGTACTTGGCCATGCGCTCGAACTCGCGGAACGTGCCGTTGAACCGCTTCTCGTTCAGCATGAGCCGGTAGAGCGCCCGGAGGTCGACGCTGATGCCCGACTTGCCGCCGCCGAGTTCCACGTTGGCCAGGGCCGTTTTCAGCGTCATGAGCCGGGCAAGCTCGGTGGTTTCCCACAGATCCACGTTCGCCGCGATGCGAATGCCGCCCTTGTAGGGGCCGCGGGCACGGTTGTGGAGCACGATGCCCGAGATGATGTTGCACACCTTGCCCGCGATGCCCACCGGCAACCGCTGGATGTACACCGTGTACGGCTTGACGATCTCTTTGAGGTGATCCCGGGGGATCTTGAGTCGCTTGGCGCTTTCGGCGAGCAACGCGGCCGATCGCGTCGGCGGTTCCTTGCTTTGCACGTAATCTTCGAGCATGTTGCCGATCTTCATAGACACTCTCCGGCGGGTTTCCCCCAGTGCGGCAGTGCAGCAACCGATCGCGACAGGCAGCCCGGGCTCAACTGGCCTTCAGGGCGAGATACTTGTTCAGCGCGCCCAGATAGGCCTGAACCGCCGCCTCGGTGATATCCGTGCTCGCGCCCTGGCCGTAGATGGCTTTCCCATCGAACTCGACGGTGACGTGCGCGTCGCCGAGGGCGTCCTTGCCGGGCGTGGCGGCGCGAACCGAGAACTCGAGCAGCTTGCCGCTCACGCCCGTTACGCGTTCGATGGCCATGCACGCGGCGTCCACGGGCCCGTCGCCGGTGGCCGTCTCGACAAGTTCCTCGCCGCCCCGTTCGAGAATGACGAGCGCCATCGTCGGATCGCCCCCTGACGTCCGCAGATGCTTGAGGTGGTATGTCTCGAAGCTCTCGTCCCGCGCCGACGCGATGAGCACGCGCAGATCGTCTTCGAACACCTCTTTCTTGCGATCCGTCAACGCGATGAAACGCTCGTACAACTGGCCGATCTCGGCGGGCGACAGGCTGTATCCAAGCTCTTCGCAGCGCTTGGCCAGCCCGTGCTTGCCGGAGTGCTTGCCGAGCACGAGTTCGCTCCGGCTGCGGCCGACGGACTCGGGCGTCATGATTTCGTAGGTGAGCCGGCTGGCAATGACGCCGTGCTGGTGGATGCCCGCCTCGTGGGCGAAGGCGTTCCGGCCGACGATGGGCTTGTTGTACGGCACGAGGAGGCCCGTCAGGTTGCTCAGCATCTGGCTCGCCCGCACGATCTCCTCCGTCACGATGCCCGTCTCGAAGGGGTAGACGTTCTGACGGGTGCGGATGCCCATAACCACCTCTTCCAGCGAGGTGTTCCCGGCCCGTTCGCCGATGCCGTTCACCGTGCACTCGACTTGCCGCGCGCCGCCGCGCACCGCGGCCAGCGCATTGGCCACCGCCAAGCCCAGATCGTTGTGGTTGTGGCTCGAAAACACGGCCTTCTCGGAACCGGCGGCGTGCTCGATGACATAGCGGAACATCTCCTCGATCTCCGTCGGCGTCGTGTAGCCCACGGTGTCGGGGAGGTTGATCACATCGGCACCCGCCTCGATGGCAGCCTGCGTCACCTGAACCAGGTAGTCGAGATCGCTCCGGGTGGCGTCTTCGGCCGAGAATTCGACGCGCTCGACGAGGCTCTTGGCCAGCCGAACCGACTCGCCGGCCCGCTCGAGCACCTGCTCGCGCGACATACGCAGCTTGTGCTCGAGGTGGATGTCGGAGGTGGCGATGAACGTGTGCAGCACGGGGCGCTTGGCCGGTTCGAGGGCCTTGGCGGCCCGTTCGATATCCTTGTCCACGGCCCGGGCGAGGGCGGCCACGCGCGGCCCGGCCATGGCCTCGGCCACTTTCCGGACGCCCTCGAACTCCTGATCGGAGGCGATGGGGAATCCGGCTTCCATGATGTCCACGCCGAGCCGTTCGAGCTGTGCCGCCATCTCAAGCTTCTCGGCCACGTTCATGCTGGCCCCCGGCGACTGCTCGCCGTCGCGGAGGGTGGTGTCGAAGATTTCCACTCGTTCGGCCATGGTTCCTCCTTGATGCGGCCTGTGCCCGCATCGATGCCTGTTCACATACTCGCTGCCGGAGCTTAGCAAAGCGCCGGATCGGTGTCAATGCGGCGCGCACGCCCCGATATTGCTATAATCGCCGGTATGCATACGAACCACCCTAAGAGCGTGCGGCGGCGGCTCCTCCTCATCCTCTACGAGCGCTACCTCAAAGATCCCCTCGACATGCTGACGCCGGAGGATCTGCTCGAAGACGGCACCATCAGGCGGGAAGATCTCCTCGCGAACGCCTACTACCTGTCGGATCGGGGCCTGGCCGAGGTGATGACGGGCTATGCGCCGCCTCTGTTCGCCGCGGCCCGGATCACGGCGGACGGCATCGATCTCGTCGAGAACACCTTCGAGTTCAACCTCCGGTTTCCGCCCTCGCTGGACGAACTCGAGGAGGCCACGGCCGGGGTGCCCGTGCTCATCGAATCGCTCCTCGAACAGGCCGAGTTCTCGGAACTGGACGGTGAGAAACGGCAGTGCCTGTTGCGCGACGTACTGTATCTGCGCGACGAACTGTCCCGGCCGGCTGTCCGTTGGCGGGCGGAGGTCGTCGAGCAGGTGCTCGCCTGGATCCGCGCCTACTTCAAAGATCCCGAGAGCGAGTTGCCCGCCTTGGCGGCCCTCGAGGCGGCCATCCGGCAGGCGCGGGCATCGTAGGGGGCGGGGGAGGCATGGGCTGGATAGGGGGCCTGTTCGAACGCGGTTCCGTGGCGGGATCCGTGTTCGTGCTCGGGCTGGCCGCCGCGCTTGGGCTCGCCTTGGGCTCGGTGCGCGTCTTCCGCGTCCGCCTGGGCATTGCGGGCGTGCTGTTCTCGGGCCTGCTCCTGGGCCACTTCGGGCTGGGCCTCGAGCCGCACGTCATGGCCTTCGCCCGCGAGTTCGGCCTGATCCTCTTCGTGTACACCGTCGGTATCCAGGTGGGCCCGCGCTTCGTGTCCTCGCTGCGCCGGGAAGGGCTGCGCCTCAACCTCATGGCCGCGGCCATCGTAGGCCTCGGCGTCGGGATGACGCTGCTCATCATTGCCGTGGGCCGCGTCGAGGTGCCCGTCGCGGCCGGCATGTTCTCCGGCGCCACCACCAACACGCCCAGCCTCGGCGCCATCCAGGATGCCCTCCGGGATCTGCCCGCCTACACCGATGATCTCGGGCAACTCCCCGCGCTCGGATACGCCGTGGCCTACCCCTTCGGCATCATGGGCATCATCCTCACCATGGTGCTCGTCCGGGCCGTGTTCCACGTCGATGCTGCGAAGGAAGACAGCGCCATGCCCGACGGCCCGGCACCGGCGCCGAATGAGCCCGGCGATCCGCCCGGCCCGCGCATGCCGCAGATCATTCCGGTGTTCCTGGGCATTATCCTGGGCGTGCTGGTGGGGAGTTGGCCCGTGCCGATCCCCGGGCTGCCGGCGCCCCTACGCCTCGGGCTGGCCGGCGGCCCGCTTGTCGTGGCCATCGTGTTGAGCCGGATCGGGCGGATTGGGCCGCTCGACTGGCACATGCCGGCGGGTGCGAACTTCGTGCTTCGCGAACTGGGCATCGTCCTGTTTTTGGCCTGCGTCGGGCTGAAATCGGGCGATCGGTTTGTGGCCACGCTCTTGGAAGGCGAGGGGTTCCACTGGATGGCGCTCGCGTCGCTCATCACCTTCGTGCCGATCGCCCTCGTGGCCGTCGCGGGGCGGCTCGTGTGGAGGGTGCCCTTCCCGCAACTGTGCGGCCTCTTGGCCGGCAGCATGACGGATCCCCCCGCCCTGGCCTTCGCCACCTCGATCACCGGCTCGGAAACGCCAAGCGTGGCCTACGCCACCGTGTATCCCCTCACCATGCTGCTGCGGATCCTGGCCGGGCAGGCGCTCATACTCATCCTGATGGGATAGGCGCGGGGCAGGCGGCGCGAGGGCCGCGCGTGCGTCACTCGGCCGCTGCGAACGAGCCGAGCAGGGCGTCGATGCGTTCCGAGGAGGCGCGCAGTTCTTCAGTCAAGTTCTCGAGTTGCTTCTCGGTAAACCGGAAGTGCTCGATCGTCGATGCGGGCGGCTCCGGCCCACGCCCGTTGCTCGACTCGCCCAGATCCGCTTCGTAACTCAGGTAATTGGCCAGGGTCGTTACGTGGGCGAGATCCGGATCGAGCGCGGCGCGCTCGGGGCTGTGGTGATACGTGATGGCCTCGGCAATGGGCTCGGGCAGGTGCCAGTGTTCCGCGAGCAGGCCGCCCACCTGGGCGTGATCGATCTCGAACACCCTCGATTCCACGTCGAGAAGGCGTTGATGCCCCATGTGGGCGAGCCGTGCCGCTTCGCGGAACTGCTCCGGATACAGCATGTCGAAGGCCACCTTGCCGATATCGTGGAGCAGGCCCGCGCTGAAGTAGCCGCCGTCTTTGGCGAGGCCGAGGCTCTTGGCGCAGCGCTCCGCAGCGATGGCCACGGCCAGGGAATGGCGCCAAAGCTGATCGCGATCGTACGCCGACGAGCCCTTCGGGAAATGGGCGAACGCGGTGGTCGTCAACACCAGGTTGCGCACCTCGACGAACCCCAGAATGACCACGGCGTCCACCACGTTCCGGATCTGGCGGTAGAATCCGTAGTAAGCCGAGTTCACCATCTTCAGAAGCCGCGCCGACAGACTCTGATCGGCCGCGATATGGCGGGTGAGATCGATAGCCGAGGATTCGGGATCCGAAATCGCGTCCAGCGTCTTGCCCAACACGGCCGGCAACGTAGGCAGCCGCTTGATATGGGCGATTGCATCCGAGATATCTGGTGCCGTCATGAGCGTATCTCCCCCGCCAGCCGTACGGCGCCGCACAGGGCTCCCCCGGCCGGATCTCATCCCGGCACAATCATACGTCCAGTCCCCCCACGGAAGCAAACGGACGCAACAGGGCTTGGCCCCGTCCTTTCCGGAGGCGGTGTTTGCGGCAAGTGACGGCCTCCGCCCTTCCCGGCTCAGCCGCCTTGGAGACACGGTGATGCTTGCGGCAATCAAGTGAGGCCCTAGTCATCCTCCTGGAATCGATCCAGGCCGTAAGGCTTCCCCGCCTTCCGGCGCATGATCGCAGTCTTGAACGCGGACACTGCGCGCGCTTCCTCGGGCGAGAGGCTACCCTCCGTGACGGCATCTACCATTCGCTCGATTTCTTCAAATGGCAGGAAGTGCTCGAGGCCTTCCAGGTTTGCTTTCCAACGTTCCCTAGCAACATGATCGTCCATCTGGTGCGATAGGACTCTCCGCATGAATCTGGACAGAATGATCAGGGCTCCCTCCTGCGACGCGACTAGCTCATTCAACCATGCCCTCACCTCCTCAATCCGTCCGCATTCGGCCCACTGCCAGAGCAGGCTCTCAAGACGGGCATTCTCCCTCAGTGTCCCTTTCCTGGCCGCCTCCTCCAACTTCTCCCTGCCAAGGCCCTTCAAACCTGGCAGTTGATCAGCCTCGACCAGACAGATACTCGGGGCTTTTCTCCGCCCCTCCGAGTCGCACTCACTGGCTATCATTCTCACCGGAAGGTAGAGGCCTTCTGTTGCCTGGATGGCTTGACTCAGACTAGTCGCACGCTTGGCGGGATCTGGTTCCTGTAGCAAGTACCACAGGATGATACGGACGGCGTGAAGGACAGACCCCGGCCCGGTGAAGATCGAGTCATCATCCGGAAGGTCGTCCCCGATGTCCATTATCGCCGTCGTGAAAGGGACCGCGTGGGCAATGTCGATCTTCTCTTTGTAGGCTTCGAGGCGGTTGAGCATGGCGGCAAGGAGCCCCCGCTCTTTCAGCGAACGGAACTGGGAGGCCAGTCTTTCCCTGTCCCCTGCCAGATCCATGATTCGCTGGATGTCGGACTGTGAGACATCGCCTTCCGGTATCGCGAGATAGAAGTACCGGTCGAATATCTGGGGGTGGCAGACACGGAGTTCACGATACCAGCGATCCTCGAATTCGGAGCCGTATGTGGGACCGCCGAGAAGCCGCTCGGCAGCGGGGAACAGTTGCCGCAAGATCTCCCTCACGGCTTCACGATTCTGATCTGAGACTGCTTCCACGAGTAACTCCAGTTGGCGGCGTTTCTCCTCCGTCGACGTGTCGTCGCCATACGCGCCGCCCTCCTCTCTCTCCGTCAACGCCTGCTTCATAGATCGCAATCGACTGTATGTTTCGGGCTCAAAAACTCGAAGCGCCTCGATAGCAATTAGGTCCACTGGGTTGGCTTCGAAGGCTCTGTCCCCGCGAAACAAAGGCGCGTGAAAGGAGAGTGCCGAGAGGAAGCGCCGCACATCTCTCAGGGTCTCAAAACAGGTTGGTATACCAGCGAAATAGATGTTCCCCCACCTGTCCTTGTCGAAGCCCTCCTCCTCGATCCCCACTTCAGCCAATACGCGGTCCAATCCCTCGCTAAGCACTCTTTCAAGTCTTGGCCGCTCAACCGGTGGGAGATCGAAAGGAACTTGCACGATCTTCTCGATGTATCCCCTCCCTTGGCCCGATGTGTCATCATCAAGGGCCTTCTCGACGATATCTCGTTGAAAGAGAAGGAAATAGACTACGTTTGGGAAGTCGGCGTTGGCCTTGACAAGCTGGAACAGTGATTTGATCTCCGTCGTCGACAGTCGATCTATGTCGTCCATCACAACAAGCAGCGGCGCTTCTCGTTCTCTGAGCGATTCGGCAAGTTCGCGCTTGAGCTGAACAAGCGTCTTTCTCTCTGCGGTGGCCGAAAGACCGACGCTCTCGGCGACGTCTCTGCAGACTCCAGCAAGCCATTTCGGAGCCGAGAGCACCGCAAGAAAGAACGCGGCGGGGATGACAGACCATAGGTCTGTCCAATCCTTGTCTTTGCCGAAGACCACGCATGAGGTTGTCGAGGCGCTGATGGCGCCAATGGCTATCAGGATTCTAAGAGACCATCCAGAAAGCGGCTCTATAGCAGTGGCGATCGTTTTGAACCGAGCAGCATAACGGCTCCATTTCCGGGCACGTTCCTTACCGTCCTTGCTGCCGTCATCCAACCCAAGATGTGAACCAATCTCTTGGAAAAAGGGGCCTACAAGGCCTCCCCGAGTTGAACGTTGCCACGGATTGAAATCGATGATCAGCGGCCGCGGCTCTCTCGTCTGCCCGACCTTCTCCAATACCATGTTCTTGACAGAGGATTTGCCTGCTCCCCATGGTGCGCAAAGGGCAACAACAAGGCTGTCTCTCTGCCTCCAACTCGCGAGCGATTCCGCGATGGCCTCGGCAAGAGACGCTCTGCCGAGAAGATCCTCTTCACAACACTCTATCGGTCGGTCTGCGGCAAAGGGATGCCCATGTTCGCTGTCGTTGTGCCCCATCGATACTCCCCTGCCCTCCTTCGTGCGCCAACCAGAGCGGAAGCCCCTTCTGCTCGCACACCCAGTCATGGTGCCCATCGGCGTCCGAATCGATTCGACAAACGTCACCCTACACAGCGGTGATACAGCATTCTACCAGAAATGGCACGAGGAGACACGCGTGCCAGCATTGTCCGGGCCTGGACACCTCCCGTAGACGGACGACAGTCTTGAAGATGCTGTCCAGCGTTGGCCAACGCCAAGCTCGCGGAACAAGAGCCACCCGGTTCGGGGTTCTCTCGAACAACGCGTGTGTGCAAGAATCGAGGCGGAGTCCGGTGGCGGCACGGGGCCGCAAAGGAAAAGGAGGAACCACGCCATGGCCGGTTCGTCAGCAACGATGCCCGAGGCCGGAAAGAAGGCGCCGGCGTTTGCCCTGCCGTCGGCGGCAGGCGACACGGTGCGGCTGTCGGCCTTCAAAGGCCAGCCGGTGGCTGTCTACTTCTACCCGAAGGACGACACGCCCGGTTGCACCATCGAGGCGAAGGGGTTTCAGGCGCTCCTCGGGGAGTTCGAGAAGGCCGGCGCCATTGTCATCGGCATCAGCGCCGATGGCACCGCGTCCCACTGCAAGTTCGCGGACAAGTACGGCCTGGCCTTCCACCTCCTGTCCGACGAAAACCACGCCGTCGCCGAGAAATACGGCGTCTGGATCGAGAAAAACCGCTACGGCAGGAAGTACTGGGGCATCCAGCGGGCCACGTTCCTCGTGGACGCCGCCGGCAAGCTCGCCCGCGTCTGGCCCAAGGCCAAGCCCGATGGCCACGCCGAGGACGTGCTCGAGGCCGTCAAGGCCCTGTAGCCTCCCGGCCGCCCGGTGCCCCGGCGAGCACGGCGAGGCTCGTTTCGTACTCGCTCCGCAACACGGGGCGATCTTCGAGCCCGCTCCGGAGAATCATGTCCATGGCGAGCGGCACTTCGAAGAGCTCGGCGTCGGTGAAGGGGCATTCGCCGGTGCGGAAGAAGCGCGCCAAGTGCTCATACACGGGTGCGTAGCCCGACACGCCGGCCGGCGGCTGGAGCAGCCGATACTCGGGCGATTCGCGCCGGCCGTAGAGCTTGAGCCGGAAGCCATACCAGTCGCCCTCCTGCGTGGCCGGCACCACCTGGATGGTGCCGCGCACGGGGCCGACGGCCGAGTCCGGGCCGTAGCGGAAGAAGATCACCAGGGGGTTCCGGAAGCGCACGCCCTCCTCGGCCCAAGCGAAGTCGTGCACCTCGACTTCCTCGATGCCGGGCCCTAACACGGTGATCAACGGGCTCAAAGCATGGGGCACGTACCACCAGAAGTGATCGGATGGGCCGGTGACGTTTGCCACCTTGATGGGCTCGAACTCGGATCGGGCGTCCCGGGCCTCGAACGCGACGGGATCCACGGCCAGCGTGGATGCCGCGAAGATCGGCGTGCCGGAATCGCTCGCGAGCCGGATCAGCGCGGCGGCGTCCTCGGCCGAGCCGGCCAGCGGGCGGTTGAGGAACGTGGGCACGCCGGCCCGCAGAAAGGGCTCGGCCAGTTCGCGGTAGCGGTGGGGGAGCTCCTCCGCGATGATGACGCCATCGACGGCGCCGATCATGTCGCCGGGGTTGGCCACCACCTCGAAGCCGTACTGCTCAACCGCGGCGGCGTCGACGGGCGCCTTGTGCCAGACGTGGCTCACCCGGAGCCCGAATCGCGGGCCGGCGCCGCCGTTCAACTCGTTCGTCCACACCAGCCCGTGGCCCTCGTAGCCGACCACGCCGACTTTCAGCGGGGCCGGCTGGGCGTCCTCCGCGAAAACGCTGGTTCCGATGACGGCCGCAGCCGCCACACCTGCGCACGCGCACACGAACCAGGGCATGCGCTCCTCCTTCCCGTCACGGGCCCGAGGCCCGCGCCACCTCGACGGCGTAGACTTGGCCGTCTCCGTGCATGTTCGAGCGAAACACCACCCATTTCGCGTCGGGCGTGAAGTGGACGTTCGGTTCGAGGTGGTAGTCGTGGCCGGCCAGGCTGCAGAGCCGCTCCACCTCGAATGCG
Organism: Candidatus Hydrogenedentota bacterium; assembly: GCA_016934125.1. GTDB lineage: Bacteria > Hydrogenedentota > Hydrogenedentia > Hydrogenedentales > SLHB01 > JAFGTL01. The sequence continues at coordinate 2,242 of JAFGTL010000552.1, read as the reverse complement.
CCATCCTTCGGGCGGAACAGGTAGATCCACCTGCCGTCCGACGCCCCGGCCACGGAACGCTCGTCGCCGCCATCGCCGCAGAACAGGCCCCCGTCCGGCGCGATGTTGTAGTGAACCGACCACTGATCGCGGGTGAGCGGGTAGCGCACTTCCTCGCCGGTAGCGATGTCGGCGCCCGCCAGGTAAAACGTGCGCCCTCGTGGAATCTGGAGATCGAACCAGATGGTGCGGCCGTCCGGCGCCCAGAACTCATGGCCCGCGATCTCGTTCTCGACGCTCCGGGGATGCACCTTGCGCGGCGCGTCATCGCCGAGGCGGAACAGCCAGATCCGGTGGAGCCGGTGCCACGAGCCCTCATGGCAGAACATGATGAGGGCCGGATCCGTGGGCGAGAACTGGACATGGCCCATCCACGCGTTCTCGCGGAAGATCTCGCGCACGGCCCCGCTCGCCAAGTCGATGGTATACAGTGCGTTAGGCAGGTTCGCCTCGAAGATGGCCGTGAACCACTCGCTCCGCGGCCGCTTGTAGAACTCCGCCACCCCCTCCGCGTAGCAGCCCGCCAGGAGCGTCTCGTCGGCGTTGACAGTGAAGCCGCTTCCGCTGTGATAGGGCTCGGGCAGCGAGGCGATGACGCGGGTTGCGCCCGAGTCCAGGAGCGTGCCGCACACGGAACCGTCGCTCAGATAGAACACCTCGCGGCCCTTCGGGGCGACGACTTCGTGGCTGCTTGGGCGATCCGTCACCTGACGGATGGCGCGCGTCGCGAGGTTGACGGTGAACAGCCGGCGCCCCTCGGGCGTCGTCCCGGCGAACACCATCAGATCGCCTTCGGCCGTGAAAGGGTTCTGGTGGAAGTAGAAGCTGCTGTTGCTTCCGTCCCGCTGCGACAGGCGAACGACGCGATGGCCCGTGGCTTCGTCCACCCATTCATCCGGTTGGGCCGGTGCCTCCGCCCCGGCCAGTCCGGCGGCGAAGATCACGGCGGACACAGCGAGCACGGCGGTTTGGCGTGTCATGTGGACGAGTCTCCTGCCTCGATGTAGGCCGCGTCAGGCCTGCGTGGCCCGGGCCGCCCCGCGGATGATTGTACGGGCTTCGCGCACCCCGCGCAACGGCCGCCGCCAAGCAGGCGGATGACTCGGCGGCCGCGATCAGGGCGACTCGACGCGGGTGGGGTAGGGGGGAAGCTCGCCCGTGGCCGAGTAGTCGATCTGGGAGAACATGTCCGAGATATTGCTCACCTGCAGCCCTCCGGGCGGGCCGCCGGGCCCCCCCGGATTCCGCATGACGATCTTCGGCAGGGTATCGCCGGCCGCGATGTATGCGTTGCGCTGGATCCGCCTGGGCGTGTAGGGCGCTCTGACAAAGGGCTTCGACGCGGCCGGGGCCGCCTTGCGCGGACGCACTGTGAGCGTGCTGCCATATACCCAGAAATCGTACCCCTTCCCGAGCAGAAGGGCTTCGAGGCCTTCTCCCATGCGCACCCCGTCCAACTCGGCCTCCCACACCTGCATGCCATTGAGCGACATGGGATCCTGCCCGTCGTCCCGTTCCCTGGACGTAGCGGTGATCACGATCGGCTCGGTTCGGCGTTTCGGCGGGCCGATCGCCATGATGCCTCCCTCGGCAGCGCGGGGCGAGGGCGCGACGGCCGGCTCGGGCTCTTCAGCAGGCCCGCACCGCGCTCCATACGCCACCTTCCATTGCGCCCGGAGTGCGGCGCGGCGGGCGGCATCGGCGGTGATCTGCACCTTGGCCGGATCCACGCGATCCTTGGCCACGCTGAGCGCACGGCCTTCCTCGGGGAGTTGCACGTAGTAGCGCGTCGCGCTCTCCGTGATGTACACGTCGTCGTAGGCCACGCCGTCGACGGTGATCGAGTCGGCGGCGGACAAGGCCGCGAACGAGAGGGGTAACAACAGGGGGATCAAAGCGTTACGGCGCGAGAGGGTATGCATGGGCGCGCTCCTTTGCCCGCCATCGGGCTCCACAGCCCGGCTACGGACAGTCCGGCCACGCCGGGCTGGATCCCCGCGGGCCGTGCACGACGTTCCGTTCATCGCGATCTGAGCGGCCGCCCCGCCGGCGCCATCGATCCTCACGGCCAGTATAGTCCGGAACCCGTTGAAAGGCAAGGGCGCGCACCCTTGATGTGTCGCGACTCTTTGATAATGTCACATGTTGGACTCGTTAGAAATGTCACACTAGGGGCTTTTCGAAAGGAGAGCTCCGTTGGAAG
>JAFGTL010000551.1 GCA_016934125.1 Candidatus Hydrogenedentota bacterium | reverse complement strand
GCCGAGGCGTACGACGTGAAGGCTACGGGCATCGACCTTTCACCCTACACCATCAAGGCGGCCCGCAAGAACGTGGAAGTCCGGGGCTTGGCTGACCGCATCGAACTGCTCCACACGGACGGAGGCAAGTACGAGCCGAATGCGCCACAGAGTCTGGACCTGGCTTCCTGCATCGGTGCCTCCTGGGTGTACCAGAATCACAGGGGCACGCTGGAGGCCTTGAAGAAGATGACCCGGCCCGGCGGCCTGGTGCTTGTAGGCGAGCCGTTCTGGGTGACGGCCCCCGACCCGGAATACCTGAAGCTCACGGGCAATGATCCCAACCTGTTCGGTTCCCACGCCGGGAACGTGACCATTGGTGAGGATGTGGGTCTCGCTCTCCTCTATACTCTGGTAGCCGACCCCGACGATTGGGATCGCTACGAGGGGCTCCAATGGCAGGCTGCGGAGCGATATGCAGCCGACCACCCAGACGATCCCGACATTGAGGCCCTGCTTCGCAGCACCCGCAGGAATCGCGACGCCTATCTCCGCTGGGGCCGCAACTGCCTGGGCTGGGCGATGTACCTCTTTCGGAAGCCCTGAACCATGAGCTTCATTCAACCAGTCGAACAATGAACGTACACGTTCTCGACCGACCGCCGAGAGCAACGGGCCGAACTCTCGGACTCTCTCGTAAACAGCCCTCGCCCAGTTAACAGACCCGTTCGTCTCGGACCCTACCGCCATTTCGAACTCGTCGGCCAAGGGTGTGCGGCCCGATCTCCGCCTCGCCAACTCCATACCTTCTTTCTTGATCCTGGCCGCCTGTATGTGGACGATCACGGCAACGAAGTTGCGATTGCTTACTCTGAACTGGACGGGTGAAGAACAGGCGACCGCTCATGGCGGCAGAACATGGGAAGATCCCCAATCTCACCCTCCGGCTCTACCGCGATCTGGCGGACTGGTATCCGCTGCTGACGCCGGTCGGCGACTACGCGGAGGAAGCCGGCTTCTACCGGCGTTTGTTCGAGGTCCACTGCAAGCAGCCGCCTCAGACCCTGCTCGATCTCGGCAGCGGCGGGGGGCACAATGCCACGCACCTGAAGACAACGCTCGCGTGCACACTGGTGGATATTGCGCCCGACATGCTGGCGCTAAGCCGCCGCTTGAATCCCGAATGCGAGCACGTTCAGGGCGACATGCGGTCGATCCGGCTCGGCCGTGTTTTTGACTGCGTACTCATTCATGACGCGATCAGCTACATGGCTTCGCGCGACGACCTTGGCCAAGCCATCGCTACGGCATTCGCGCACACCGCTCCGGGTGGCGTTGCGATGTTCCAGCCGGATTTCGTCTCGGAGACCTTCCAGTCGGGTGCGGAAGCCGGTGGCAGCGACAGCGGTGGGCGCGGCCTGCGCTATCTCGAATGGCGATGGATACCTGACTCCAGAACCGACGTGTACGTGACCGACATGGCATACCTGCTCAGAGATGTGAACGGCGCCGTCGAGGTTGCCCATGACCGCCACATCATGGGGCTGTTCCCGCGTGCTGAGTGGCTGGAGTTGATCACGGAGGCCGGATTCCAGCCGCTCGCGGTCCCCTTCGAGCACAGCTCGTACAGCAACACCGGCCACGAGGTATTCCTCGGACTGCGGGCTGCCGTCGACAAGAGGAACCCGAGATGAACGAGCTTGTCCGGCGCTGCCGCCGCGTATTCAGTCAGTTTGGGGAGAGAGAATGACGAGTGAATGCAGCCGTCGTATGACAGATTCCGGCAATCCACCAGACGATGCCGAAGTCGCGGCTTGGGTTGGTAAAGCAGCCTATCGATACTGGAAACGTACGGTGGAGTGGATCGACCAACTCTACCCAAACGTCTTTAGCCCGGAATGGCTGTTCGGGGGCAAGAAACACGGCTGGTCCCTGCGATACAAGAAGAGCAAGTCGTTCTGCACACTGATCCCCGAGAAGGGCTGTTTCCTCCTGCTGATCGTGTTCGGCGCGAAGGAACGCGCCGCGGTGGACGCGATACGGAATGAGTTGTCGGCCGGAGCCCGCAAAGCCTACGATGAAGCCACCACCTATCATGATGGCAAGTGGCTTCTGCTCAACGTCGACAATGAACGAGCCTTGGCCGATGTCGAGCGCCTCCTGGCGGCAAAACGGAAGCCGAGGCCCGCCTAGATGGCTTCAAGCGACAGGGCGCGCGCCTTGTTGGCCACGTCTTCTGATCGTGCCATGCTGGGGCGCAGCAGGGCGGCGCATTTGACGGGTTGCTCCGTGGTATGCCCGGACTCTGGTATCAGGACTCGCAGATGGGCACCGCCACACTGGCGTATGCCTTGGTGCGTCTACGCGCACTCGCCGAGGGCCTCGACATCGCCGTCCCGCCCAACGTCTACGGCTTCTGAGTTTGCCCCACGCACACCGCGCCGGGGAGTTGGGAACCTGACAATGCGGCTCTGCTCCTGAGGCGCACCAGCCGGCTTGCCGCCCGCATCGGCCCCCCGCAGGCTGCGGGCCCGATCCCCGTGCTCATCCGGTGAATTGGAGGGCGAACTCGACGAAGGCGGAGCCGTAGACGGCCACCATGATGACGGCGTAGAGCACGCCAAACAGGATCTGGAGGCCGAAGTAGACGACGAAGTCGATGAACTCCATGTCGTAGGTCTTGTTGAGCACGACGATCATGAGGATGAAGCCGACACAGGGGATGCCGGCCACCAGGTTGATGCCGAGGGCGACAATGCCGACGCTGAGGATATCGCGCAGGAACTCGTCGTGGGGGAGCTTCCGCACAAGGAGCAGAGTCAGGTAGAGCGGCCAGATCGAGAAGAGGAGCCATACGAGCGCGGCAGCAATGATGGCGCCCGGCCCGAGGCCGAAGGGCTCTTTCCTCAGCTTCATCGAGGTGAGATACGCGTAGAACTCTTGGGGATCGATGGGGGCCGTCTCCGAGTACAACTTGATCCCGAAATTGTCATTGATGATCACCGTGGGCGCCGACTCCACGCCGTGCCACATCCGGGCGTCTTCCTCGGTGGCGAAGTCCACCTTGATACACACGACGCCGTCGAGGCCCTGCACGATGCTTGGCTCGCTGAACAGCCGGGCTTCGAGATCCTTGCACTCCTGAGAATTGTCCGTGAAGAACAGGAGCGTGGGCGATTCGTACTGCAGGGCGATGCTCATGCCATTATCGTAGGAGGTATACCAGGCCAACTCGGTGGGCGTGCCGGGAGCCAACGACGCGGCGGATTCCCCGGGTGCCTCGGCAACGGGCTCCCCGGGAGTCCCGGGCTGTTCACCCCCTTTCCCCATCACGAGCACCACGGCCGTCAGAACGAGGATCGCGCCCACCACGCCGACGGCGATATAGAGCATCTTGCTGGACGAGCCGCCTTTGCCGCCCGCCGCGGCCGGCACGGGCGGCGCGACGGACAATGGAGCGCCCAGATCGGGCGGCCCCATAGCCAGGGGCGAGTCCAAGTCGGGCAGATCCAGGCCCATCGGATCGGCCGCGCCAGGCGAGCCGAGTGCCATCGGATCGGCCACGCCGGGGGGGGCGACGGCCATGGGATTGGCGGCACCGGGCGGGGCGAGCATCAGTTCGTCGGCCGGAGGCGCCACGGGTGGCCCGGCAACGTTCATCTGGGGCAGGGCGCCCTGCCCGCCCGGTTGGGGAGTTCTCCCCTTGCGTTCGATGCGTTTCAGGAGGCGTGCGGCGCGCGGATCCCGATGGCCTGCGATGAGTTGGCGGCAGATCTGCTCGGCCTCATCGAGACGGCGCATCTTGGCGAGACACAGCGCCTTCGGGTAGAGGATGTTCTTGGCGTTTGGGAATGCGGCATCCAGTTCGTCGAGGATGGCGAGGGTTTCGGGATAACGTTTCTCGGCGAACAGCCGTTTAGTGGCCTGGAACTTCTCGGTTGCTTCTTCGCTCCGCATCCCAACCCCTCGCCGGCACCATCCGGCCGGAGATCCCTCGCCGCCCAAGTGCTACCTGGGCGTAGGATACCCCGCTGACGCGGCACACTGCAAGAAGCCCCACGGCCTTCAAATCGTCTCGTAACTTGGGATGCGGCGGGTGACGCGAGCTCGGCCTTGCGATTTGTGCGTGCGCAACGCTCACCCATTGGGTGGTTGTGTGGCCGAGCGGAAGTCGCACACCGCCAGCGACTTCGGACGCGCCGCCCTTCGCTGCCAGACGTTCTGGGGCCTTGCTGAACCCCGAGAAGGTCAGGGGGTTGGCGCGTCTCCGGCGCCGGCCGCGGCGAGCTGATCGACTACTTCCTGGATGATGGGCCGCTTCGGATCTTCGTCCGGCATGAGCCGGAGGGCGTCGCGAAACACCCGAAACGCCTCGTATTCCTGGCCCTTGCGCAGGTAGCAGTTGGCCAGGTTGGCAAGGGCGAGTGCGTAACGGGGGTTGATGCGAACCGCCTCAACAAAATGCGCCGCCGCGGCATCGTAGTCTCCGGCCCGGGCCAGGAGCGTTCCGAGGTTGTTGTGGGCGAAGGG
>JAFGTL010000550.1 GCA_016934125.1 Candidatus Hydrogenedentota bacterium | reverse complement strand
CGGCCACGCCGGTGGCCGATTCGATGTAGCTGGTGACAGTCGAGGTGCCGCACAGGGCCCCGATGCAGGTGCCGGCCGCGTCGGAGGCGAAGGCGCGGCCCGCCCGGGGCAGTTTGCCATCATCGCCGATGAAGCCGGCCTGTTTGCCCACGCCGACGAGGGTGCCCACCGTGTCGAAGAGATCGAGGAAGAAGAAAAGGAGGATGGCGACGAGGGCGCGGTGCCAGTTGGCGGCGAGTTCACCGAAGTTGAGGCTGAAGAAGGTCTCGGCGGAGAAGTCGACCGACTGCTCGGGCCAGGGGATCACGCCCGTGATCACGGCGAGGGCCGTGGTGGCCAGGATGCCGATGAGAATGCCGCCGCGGACGTTGAGCGCCATCATGGCGGCGATAGCGAGGACGCCGATGACGGTGAGGAGTGCCGGCCCCCAGTGGCTGAACGAGCCTAGGGCCACCATGGTGGCCGGGCTGTGCACGACGACGCCCCCCCACTGGAGCCCGATGAAGGCGATGAACATGCCGATGGCCGGGCCGATGGCGTTCTTGAGGCAATCGGGCAGCACGTCGAGCAGCTTCTCGCGCGCGCCGAACAGGGAGAGCACGAGGAAGATCGCGCCCGAGATCAGCACGATCGCCAGCCCCGCCTGCCATGAGAAGCCCATGCCGCCCATGGCGGCGGTGCCGCAGACGGTGAAGGCGAACAGGAAGTTCTCACCCATGCCCGGGGCAAGCGCGAAGGGGTACTTGGCCACAACGCCCATGAGGATGCAGGCCGCGGCCGAGGACAGGCAGGTGGCCAGGAGCACCGAACCGAAGGGCATCCCGCACGCCGCCAGCACGGTGGGCTGGACAAAGACGATGTAGCTCATGGTGGCGAACGTAGTCAGCCCGCCCACCACCTCGCGGGATACCGTGGATCCCGCTTCTTCGACGCCGAAGAACCGTTTCACGCCTTCCATGTCCATCTCCCTCTGAGGTGTCCGCTCCGCCTATTCCTGAAGCGCCTGGAAGTGTAACGCGGCCGACTCGCCCAGGGCGGCCAGGTGATATCCGCCTTCGAGCACCGACACGATCCGGCCCCCGGCGACGGCGCGGACGCTCCGCGTCATCTGGGCGAAGGTGTCCGATTCCAGTTCCTGTGCCGCGAGGGGATCGAGCCGGTGCGCGTCGAACCCGCATGAAATCAACAGGAAATCGGGCGCAAACCGCGTCAATTCGGGGAGGATCCGGCTTTCGATGGCGGCGAGCCACTCCCGCGGGCCGGCGCCCCACGGCATGCGGATGTTCAGGTTCGATTGGCCTGCCCCGCGTTCGGCGGGATCGCCCGTGCCGGGATACAGGGGGTGCTGGTGGATGCCGGCCACGTACACCTGTGCGTCCTCGTAGAAGGCCTGTTGCGTGCCGTTCCCGTGATGAACGTCCCAGTCTAGAATGGCCACCTTGTCGACGCCGGCCTCGCGCTGGAGCCACCGGGCGGCCATGGCGACATTGTTGAACAGGCAGAAGCCCATGGCCCGTTCGCGCTCGGCGTGGTGGCCGGGCGGGCGCACCGCACAGAACGCGTTGTCAAACTCGCCCTTGAGCACGGCGCGGCACGCGGCGATGACGCCTCCGGCCGCGTGGAGGGCGGCATCCCACGATCCCGCCCCCATCCCCGTGTCGGGATCGGGATAAACGGCACCCGTCTTACAGGTTTGCTCGATCAACGCGATATGCTCTTCCGAGTGAACGCGGGCAAGATCCTGGTGTGTGGCGGGTTGCGGCGAAATCAGGGGCGGGTTCAGGCGGGCTCTCTCGAAGGCCCGCGCGATCGCTTCGAGACGCTCGGGCGATTCCGGATGATGCGGCCCCGCGTCGTGCGCAAGCCCTTGATTCAGATAGAGAAACCCCGTTCGGGCCATGGCATGTTCCCATCCACCTTGGTTCGTTTTGGATTCTACGAGTCGCCCCGGTTGGTGTCAACTGCAGGCGCGTCAGCGCGTGCTTTCTCCTGGACAGCGCGCGGCTCGAACTCTTAGGATAGCGCGTCCGATGAGAACGTGGGCGGAACCAACCCGAGCGAGGATGCGATGAATCAACGGCAGAACCTGTCACTTCGTGTATGGCCATGGATCTTCGTCATGGCCTGCATTCCGGCCGGGTTGGGAGCGGAGGAAGCCATGCAGAATCCGGTGATGGAGTGGGCGGCGCTGGTGGATCGGGCGCGTGAGGATCCCGGCTCGGCGCAGGCGTGCGAGGCGCTGGTGGCCGATGCACGGGAGGCGGCCGCTGAGCCCATCGTGCGGCGCGTATACACGCTCGAAGACGTGGGGCGTCATCGAACCTGGCTTGACGGCCGGAGCAACGCCCTCGAAGACGAGATCCGCGAGACATTTGCCCTCGCGATGTCGGATTTCGCTGCGTGCAACACGCTGGCCGGCGAACTCCCGCTCCTGGCCGCCGGATTCCGGCTGACGGGCGATGAGGCGCTCCGGGCACGGATCGCGGAACAACTCGAAGAGATGGCGTCCTGGATGCCGCTCCAGCGGCCGGGCTGGACGTGCTACGCGCCGGGCCACCGGCTCCCGGAGGACGGCAAGGATGGGAACTGGCTGGCCACGGGTTGCGGCGTGCGCGCCATGGGCGACACGCTGGGACTGCTCCCGGAGGGCGCGATCGATCCGGCGCTGCGGGCGCGGCTCGAGGAGGTGCTGCGGGGCGAGGTGGCGGGGGTGGTGGACGACTGGGCCACGAACCGGAGCTGGTTTGTTCGGAGCGGAAACGCGATCACGAATCAATGGGTGCTGCCGACGGAAGGGCTGGTTCGGGCGTGCCTCGTGCTGGGGGTGGATGAACACAAAGACGCCTACGAACTGGGCGTGGCCAATCTGTTGAAGGCGCTCGACGCCCACGGCGAAGCGGGCGAGTTCGAGGAGGGCGTCGGCTACGCCTCGTTCACACTGACGTCGATGTTGCATGCCGCGCACGCCATGGCCGTGGCGGGCGATCGCCGGGCCATCGATCACCCCTTCCTGAAGCGTTTCCCAGTGTGGCTCGTTCACCATGCGCAGCCGGGCGATCTGATCATCAACTGCTTCGACGCCGGCGCGGGCTATGGCGCGGCAGAACGGCTGCGGCCGCTGCTGACGCTGATAGCCGCCTGCACCGCGAGTCCGACGGCCCGGTGGGGGCTGGACGCGCTGTGCGGTGAGCCTTCCGGAGACTTGGCCGGGTTGGCGGCACGCGCCCTGCCGCCGGTAGGCGTCGAGGGGGCCCCGCCGCTGT